>DASZJC010000085.1:0-4165 GCA_035948495.1 Xanthobacteraceae bacterium
CGCTCGCCGAGGCGACGATTGAGGTCGAGGAGCTTCGCCTTAGCGCGCTGCATCGGCCGCATGGCGTTGGTGAGCACGAGCACGCGGAAGCCGCGCGCCAGGCAGTCCTCCATCATGCCGAACAGGTGCGGGTTCATGAACGGCTCGCCGCCGGTGAACCCGATCTCCTCGGTGTCCCAGCTGTCGCGCTCGATCTCGTCGAGATAGGCGGCGACCTCGCCGCGATCGAGATAGACGAGGCGGTCGTTTTTCGGGCTCGATGCGATGTAGCAGTTGCGGCAGGCGATGTTGCACAGGGTGCCGGTGTTGAACCACAGGGTGCGCAGCCGCTGCAGCGAAACATCGGCGCGCGGCGCGCCCGTGGCGGTCACCCGCGGATCGGCGAACTTCTGCTCGGGCAGCGGCGCGACGCTGTCGCGCGCCGGATCGGGCCACAGCTGATCGCACGCGACCGGCCGGCGGCGTGACCGCGCGGCTCCGGCGGCCGGCGGCTTCCACACCACGCGGCCAGGCGCGAGCGGCACGCCGCGCTCGCGGATTTCCTTGAACGGCAGCACGTCGCAACTCGGCCACAGGCCGGTTTCGAGCGCCGCCGCGTAGCCCTCCGGCAACCCGGCGCGCCCTATCTTGGCGGCGGCAGCGGCATGATCGTAGGCAAGCGCGCGATGCTCGATCGCGATGCCGTCCGCCTGCGGGGTCAGCAGGCTGAACCAGACGAGCGGCGTGCCGTCATTCGCCGGCAGGCCGATGGCGCCGGCATTGTGCCAGAGCCGGCCCTGGACGATTTGCGTGAACGGCAGGCCGCAATGACCGGCGATCACGCCGTCGGCTTGCGCGCGCGCAAGCTCCTCGGCCTTTGTCGCAGCCGCGGTCGAGGCGAAAACGAAGCGGTTGATGCGATCGAGCCCGCCGTGCACCACGGCGAGGCGGGCGCCCGCGATGACGACGTCGATCCGCCGCGGCAACTGCCCCATCCAGGCGCGCGCCGCGGCGTCCAGCTCACGGTCCGCATGGGCGAACCACGCGGCGGCAAGCCGATCGCAGGCGGTGCCCGGCACGTAGCCGCAGCCGCAATCGCCCGCCTGGGAGGCGAGGCTCTCCTCGCAATTGCCCATCACCACGTGAATCCCGGCGGCGCGCACTCGGTCGACGGTCGCGGCCGCATCGGCCCCATAGGCCACCACGTCGCCGGTGCACAGGATGCGGCCGGGCGGAACGCCGAGCCGCGCGGCTTCGTCGAGCAGGGCCTGCGTCGCCTCCAGATTCCCGTACGGCCCGCCGAAGACAATCGCGGGGCCGTCGAAATGCAGCTCTGGATGGGCTTGGGCCATGCGCGCTCCCGGTAACACGGCCCTGAATATTTTGCCCGACGGGCAAGGGGAAGGCGGCAAGCGGCCCTGGGGCGCTCGCTCACCCGATCGTGAAAGGAGGTTACGCGTCGGCGTCGGCGCGCTTGGCCGCCTTGGCGAACTTCTTGATCACGCGGCTGCGCTTGAGCTTGGAGATATGGTCGATGAACAGCACGCCGTTGAGGTGGTCGATCTCGTGCTGCAGGCAGGTCGCCAGCAGGCCGTTGGCCTCCAATTCCTGCTTGGCGCCGTCGCGGTCGAGGTACGCGACCTTCACCTGGGCCGGGCGCTCGACCTCCTCGTAATACTCCGGGATCGACAGGCACCCCTCCTCGTAGGTGGCGCGCTCCTCCGAGGTCCACAGGATTTCCGGATTGATGAAGACCTGGGGATTCTTCGGCTCGTCCTTCTTGGCGAGGTCCATGGTGATGACGCGCTTGGGGACGCCGACCTGGATCGCCGCGAGCCCGATGCCGGGCGCCTCGTACATGGTCTCGAACATATCGTCGACCAAGCGGCGGACCTCCGCGTCGATCTTGCCGACCGGCTTCGACACCAGCCGCAACCGCTTGTCCGGCAATGTAATGATGTCGCGCAGCGCCATGGGCGGCGATTTAAGGGCAACGTGTTACAGGGTCAATCCGGAAGGCCATGCCTTGCCGGGCCGCTCCGCCGACCCGCACGCAGGCCCGTCACGCAAGAACGTCGGCGCGGCCGGGCCGCCGCGCCGACGCATCAGCTGCTTGTTGTTATGGCCGCCGGTTTCAGTAGCGGCGCCCGTGGCAACGCCAGTGGCAGTGGCCGCACCAGCAGACCCGGTGACAACACCGGTGCCAGCACCCGCAATAATGGACGCTCTCGACTGGCGATACGGTCTGCGCCGCCAGCGGGATGAGTCCGCCGCCCATTCCCGGCGCGGCTGTTGCGAGCTGCGGCATGGCGAAAGCAAGCGCCGCGCCGGCGATGGTTATTAACGCAAGTCTACGCATGGTTCTCTCCCCTGTACTCAACTGACTCGGTTATTCGACTGACTGCATCGCGCATCAGGCCTGCAGGGACGTTGTGTAAGGTTGCGCGGAACTTCCTTTTTTACCCTGAGTGGTTCGCACATTAAGGGAAATTGTTCATTCAAACAACTCAAATCTATGTTCCCTCTTCGTTCCCACCCGCGGTCCGAATCGCGCTACAACAGCCAGCATGGGCAGCACGATTCTCACCATCGGCGGCATCCATTTCGGCCTGGGCGAAATCCTGTCGGCGGTCGGCCTCGCGGTGCTGGTCGTCATCGCGATCGTGCTGACCCGCGCGTTCCGCCGGCAGGGGCGCGACGCCGCCCGGCATGCGCAACGCGCCGCCGATCTCGAGGCACGCATGGCCGAAATGGTGCGCGTCCAGGCGGACACCGCCGGCCGGGTGCACATGATGGGCGAGACGCTGAGCGGCCGGCAGGCCGAGCTGGCGCGCCTCGTTGGCGAGCGGCTCGACGCGGTCACCCACCGGCTCGGCCAATCCATGGACGCATCCGGCCGCCACACGATGGAGAGCCTGCGCCACCTGCACGAACGGCTCGCCGTCATCGACAACGCGCAGAAGAACCTCACCGAGCTGACCTCGCAGGTCACATCGCTGCGCGAGGTGCTCGCCAACAAGCAGGCGCGCGGCGCGTTCGGCCAGGGACGCATGGAGGCGATCGTCCAGGACGGCCTGCCGCGCGGCGCGTTCGAGTTCCAGTTCACCCTGTCGAACAAGACGCGACCCGACTGCGTGGTGTTCCTGCCCGGCGACGACCGGCCGATCGTGATCGACGCCAAGTTCCCGCTCGAGGCGATCTCGGCGCTGCGCGAGGCGCGCAGCGAGGAGGAGCGCAAGCAGGCGGCGCAGCGCGTGCGCCAGGACGTCTCGCGCCACGTCAACGACATCGCCGAGCGCTATCTCATCCCCGGCGAAACCCAGGACATCGCCTTGATGTTCGTGCCGTCGGAATCGGTCTATGCCGACCTCTACGACGGGTTCGACGACGTCATCCAGAAGGCCTACCGCGCCCAGGTCGTGCTGGTATCGCCCTCGCTGCTGATGCTGGCGATCCAGGTCATGCAGCAGATCCTCAAGGACGCGCGCATGCGCGAGGCGGCGCGTCACATCCGCACCGAGGTCGGACACCTGATGGACGACCTCGGCCGCCTGCGCGAGCGCGTGCTCAAGCTGCAGCAGCATTTCGGACAGGCGTCCGAGGACGTGGCGCAGGTGCTCATTTCCGCCGACAAGATCACCAAGCGCGGCGGCCGCATCGAAGCGCTGGAATTCGAAGGCGAGGAGTCGCCGCGCGAGGCGCGCGTCGTCGTGGCACCGCTCGGCCTCAAGCTGGAGGCGGGGGAATAATCGAGGGCGCTTCGCCATCCGCGTCGTCATTGCGAGGAGCGAAGCGACGAAGCAATCCAGAGCATGCGCGCTGCCCTGGATTGCTTCGTCGCCGCTGCGCGGCTCCTCGCAATGACACCCGCTCTGTGGCAAGGCTGACGCAGATGCTCGAGCCGAAGCCCGAAGACAGGCGACCATCCATTGCCGAAGCGCTCGCGGTCTATCTCCAGCCGCGCGTGCTTATCGTGCTGTTGCTCGGGTTTTCCGCCGGCCTGCCGCTTGCGCTCTCCGGCGCGACCTTGCGCGTATGGCTGCGCGAATCCGGCGTCGGGCTCGAGACCATCGGCCTGTTTGCGCTGGTCGGCACGCCCTACACGATCAAGTTCCTGTGGGCGCCGGTGGTCGACGCGCTCGACGTGCCGATCCTCGCGCGGCTGTTCGGGCGGCGGCGCGGCTGG
>DASZJC010000086.1:0-1610 GCA_035948495.1 Xanthobacteraceae bacterium
CTCCGCGCGCACCGGCCGCGGCGGCGAGAACAGGAAGCCCTGGCCGAAGCGGACGTCGAAGTCGAGCAGGTCGACCACCGCGCCTTCGCTCTCGATTTTTTCCGCGATCAGGTCGATGCCGAACCGGCCGAGCAGATCGGAGAAATCGGCCGGATGGATGTCGGATGCGGTCGTTGCGGCGCGCGCGAGCAGCAGCGTCGCCGGCACCTTGACGAAGCGGAACCCGCGCGCGGCCAGCTCGCGCGGCTCGATCTTGAGATCCGTGACCCGATCCATGGAGAAGCGGAACCCGAGCTGGGCGAGCGCGGCGAGGCTTTCCTGCTCGATCGGCCCCATGGCGCGCACCGTGCTCTGGGCAAGCTCGAAGACGATCGCCGCGGCGAGCGCGCGGTTCGCCTCCATGAACTCGGAAAATTGCGGGAAAGAGGCGGAATCGATCAGCGTGTCGGCGGCGATGTTGCAGAACAGGCCGATCTCGCGGTTCTTGGCGGTGAGCCGGCGCACCACCTGGACGCAGCGGAACAGCAGCACGTTGTCGATCATCGGCATCAACCCGCCGGCCTCGGCGAATTCGAGGAAATCGGCGGGCAGCAGCAATTCGCCCTCGTCCGAGCGCAGCCGCGTCAACGCCTCGTAGTAGCGCACCTTGCGCTGGGGCAACGTCACGATCGGCTGCAGGTAGAGGTCGACGCGGTTCGCCTCGACCGCCCGGCGGATCATGGCGATGACGTCGCCGCGGGTCAGCCCCTTGAAGCGGCCGCCGGCAGGCCGCGTCTGGTCCCTTTCGGGCTCGCCCAATTCGGCGCGGTCGACGGTCTTCGCTGTCTCGGGAAGGGCGGCGCCGGCGGAGGCGACGCCCGCCCGGGCGGCGCCCGTGAGCACGGCTTCATGGGCGGCGACCGAATCGGCCAGCTCCTTGACGAGGCCGCCGAGCACGCCGATCTCGGCCGCCAGCGGGTCGGCGGCGGCGTGCACCTTGTCGGCCCCGCGCGCGACCTCGGTCTCGACCGCGGACACGCGCCGGCCGATTTCGGCCACCTGCCGCGCCAGGTCGGCGGTGCCGCGCGAGAGGTCGGCAATCTGATCGCCCACGTCGGCGCGGTCGCGCGCGCGCGCGGTGACCGCGTTGAAGAGGGCAAGGGCGGTGAGGACGGCGATGGCGATCACCGCCGCCTCCACCCGCAGGAAGCCGTAATAGAAGTAAAGCACGGCGCCGACCGAGCCGGCGATCAGCACCATGCAGACCGTGATGAAGACGGCATAAAGGCGCGCCATGGAGGAGCCCTTGCCCGGCGCGCGCGACCGACGTGATTCGCGCCGTGGCGGCCCAATGTCCATGAGCGGCGGCGTGGGCGCAAGCAAGTTCGCGGGTGCGGGTAAACGGGCCGGGCCTTCTCGCCGATGGCGCAGTGCCGGCTTGACGGAGAGCGGGATGAGCCGGTTCGTCCGCCCGGCGATCCGGCGTTCAAAGCCGGCCGACGAGGCGGGGCGGCTCCAGCTGACTCAAGCCACCTGCAAGACGCGGCGCACCTTGATCTTGTCGGCGCTCTTCTCGACCTGGGCGAGGTCGTAATCCATCTGCATCTTGAGCCATACGGCCGGGCTGCCGC
>DASZJC010000087.1:0-2336 GCA_035948495.1 Xanthobacteraceae bacterium
GCGCGCTCAATCCATCGCGGCGCCCGGATCGATGCGCTGGGGCGCGTAGCCGTCGGCCTTGAGCGCGGCAAAGATCGCGTCCCCATGCACGCCGTCGCGGGTCTCGACCGTCACGTCGAGTCGAGCGCCCTTGGCCGGCACGTCGAGAAAAAGCCGTTTGTGATCGACCGCGAGAATGTTCGCGCCAAGCGCGCCGAGGCGCGTGGCTATGACGCCGAGCACGCCGGGCCGGTCGGGGATGGTGAGGCGGAACGAGACGATGCGGTTCTCGCGTTCGAGTTCGCGCACCATGATGGAGGCGAGGATGCGCGGGTCTATGTTGCCGCCGGTCAGCACCAGACCGACGGCCTTGCCGCGGAAGCGCTCCGGTGAGGCGAGCATGGCGGCGAGCCCGGCGGCGCCGGCGCCCTCGGCCATGGTCTTTTGCAGGGTCATGTAGGCGTTGACCGCGCGCTCGAGATGCGCCTCGTCGACCAGCACGATGTCGGAGACGAGCGCGCGCACGATCGGCAGCGTCAATTGCCCGGCGTGCTTGACTGCGATGCCCTCGGCCAAGGTCGGACCGCCGAGCGGCCGGTTGCCGCCGTGCACCGCGTTCCACATGGACGGAAAGGCCGCGCATTCGACCCCGACGATCTCGATACCGGGCTTGGCGCTCTTGGCGGCGACGGCCATTCCGGAAATCAGCCCGCCGCCGCCGATCGGCACCGCCAGCATGTCGAGGTCCGGCGCCTCCTCCAGCATTTCGAGCGCGACCGTCCCCTGCCCGGCAATGACGTGCGCGTCGTCATAAGGATGCACCCAGACCAGCCCGCGCGCTTGCGCCAGGGCGTCGGCGCGCGCGTGCGCCTCCGCGATGGTCTCGCCCTCGAGCACCACCTCGGCGCCGTGCGCCTTCGTCGCCGCCACCTTCACGAACGGCGTCAGCTCCGGCATGACGATGGTGGCGGGAATGGAGAGCCGCGCGGCGTGATAGGCGACCGCCTGCGCGTGGTTGCCGGCCGATATGGCGATGACGCCGCGCCGGCGCTCGGCCGCCGATAGCGACGCGAGCTTCGCCAGCGCACCGCGCTCCTTGAACGAGTTGGTGACCTGGAGGTTCTCGTATTTGACGTGGACGCGGGCGCCGGTGAGGTCGGACAGCCGCGGCGCCGGCAGCATCGGCGTGCGCAACACATGGCCGGCGACGGCGCGCCGCGCCGCCTCGACGTCCGCGAGGGCAATGCTCAAGCGGTCCCCCAACGTCACACCTCGCGCGGCTGCGGCCCGGAAAACCCAAGCAGGCCGCCCGGCCGCAGCACGAACACGACGATCAGCAGCGAGTACACGACGACGTCGCGAAATCCGATGTCGAAATAGGCCGACCATCCTGCCTCGACCAAGGCGACCAGCACTCCGCCCAGGAACGCGCCGGGCACCGACCCGATGCCGCCGAGGACGGCAGCGACCAATGCCTTGAGCCCGAGCATCGTGCCCATGGCGAAGCCGACATTGCCGTAATAGACCGCGATGACCCAGCCGGCGAGCCCGGCCAGTGCCCCTGCAAGCACGAAAGTGGAGGCCAGCACGCGCCGCGGGGCGACGCCGAACAGCGCCGCCGCCCCCGGATCGTCGGCGAAGGCGCGCCATTCGCGCCCGAAGCGCGAGCGGGCGAGCAGCCGCAGCACGGCGGCCGCGGCGCCAAGCGCGGCCATTGCTATGACGATCTGCATCGGCGTCACGGTGACCACGAAGGCGCCGGCACGCGCGAGCGGCACCGGCGCGTTGAAGAGCGGCGGAAACCAGTGCTCGTGCGCTCCGCCGGAGAGCCGCAGGAATTCCTGGATGGTGATCGAGAGCGCGGCGGTCGCCACCAGAATGGGTTGGCCGAGACGATGGCGTTCGTGCAGCCCGGCCACGACGGTCACCCCGGTAAACCAGCTCCACAGCGCGGCCAGCGCCGCGCCCAGCGCCAACGCGATGGCGATGCCGCCGATCGGGTCGGCAAGGCCGAGCGCCGCCGCCACGGCGACGGCGGCAAGCGCCCCGAACGCGCCCACCACCGTGATGTCGCCGAACGCGAGATTGATGCGGCCGATGAGCCCGTAGATCAGCGAATAGGCGGTCGCCAGCAGCGCATAGGAGGCGGCGAGCGCCACGGCGTTGAGGAACTGCTGGACCGCGTAGGCGACCGCCAACGAGACTTCGGGAATCGACGGCGGCGCCTCGCTCGGCGTGGCCGCCTCGGCCGCGGCGTCGGCGAGCCAGAAGCGCTTGAGGTAAGTGAGCCGAGCCTCGCCGAGCGGACCCTCGTCGGTCTCGACCGCGACGAGGTCGAGCCGACGGCTGGTGAACAC
>DASZJC010000088.1:0-5357 GCA_035948495.1 Xanthobacteraceae bacterium
TGCACGTTCGAGGAGCAGCGCCGGGTGCTCGACGTGGCGCAAGACGAGATCGGCGGCCGGCTGCCGCTCGTCAACGGCGTGTGGGCGGACGGCAGCCTCGAAGCCGCGCGCATCGCCCGCATGGCGACCGCGGGCGGCGCCTCGGCACTGCTGGTGTTTCCGCCCGGCCCCTTCACGCTCGGCCAGTCGCCCGACATGGCGCTCGCACATTTCAAGCGCATCGCCGACGCCACCGACCTGCCGATCATCGTGTTCCAGTATCCGCTCGCGACCGGCCAGGGCTATCCGCGCGACACCCTGCTGCGCCTGTGCACGGAGGTGCCGGCCATCCGCGCCATCAAGGACTGGGCCGGCAACGTGGCGCAGCATGAGTGGCACGTGCGCACCTTGCAGAGCCTGCCGCGGCCGGTGAACGTGCTCTCGACCCACAGCGCCTGGCTGCTCAGTTCGCTCGTGCTCGGATGCAACGGGCTTTTGTCCGGCAGCGGCAGCGTCATTCCCGATCTGCAGGCGGCGCTCTTCCGCGCAGTGCAGAAGAACGATTTGGCGGCGGCGCGGCGCATCAACGACCGCATCTATCCGCTGGTGCAGGTGTTCTATGCCGACCCGTGGGCGGACATGCACAACCGCATGAAGGAGGCGCTGGTCCTGCTCGGCCGGCTGCCGCGCGCGGTGGTGCGCCCGCCGCTCGTCAAGCTCGGCGCAGCCGAAATCGCGCGCATCCGCGCGGCGCTGATCGAAGCCGGCTTGCTCGCCGCCGCCGGCCGCGACGCGGCGTGAGCCGCCAGAGCATGATCCCGAAAAGTGGGAACCGGTTTTCGGACAAAGATCATGCTCCAAGAATAATCATCTGTTGAGCCAGCGGCGCGCGAACCCCAGCAGCCCCTGGGGCATGAAGATGACGATCGCGATGAAGATGATGCCGAGCGGGATGAGATAGGGGAACTCGGCAAGTCCGGGGACCGCAACGCCGTGCTGGGAAGCGATGGAAGCCAAGTACGGAAACAGGCGGGACAAACCCTCGCGCAACATTAGGAACGCCGCGGCGCCCACGATCGGCCCGACCAGGGTGCCGATGCCGCCCATGACGTTGTAGATCACGGTCTCACCCGAGACGAGAAAGAACACGAAATCGGGCGCGGCGAAGCGGTTCTGGATGGCGTAGAGCACCCCGGCGAGCCCGGCGAACAGGCCCGAGAGCATCACCGCCACCATCTTGTAGCGCTCGACCGGATAGCCGATCGCGCGCGTGCGCGCCTCGTTCTCGCGGATCGACTGCAGCACCATGCCGAACGGCGATTGGGTGATGCGGCGCAGCACGAGATAGGACGCGGTCAGCACAGCGAGCACGAACCAGTAGAGCGTCTGGGTCGTGAACGGGATCGAGAACAGGCCCGGAATGGCGAGCGCCGGCCGGCTGAAGGTCAGTCCGTTCTCGCCGCCCGTGACGTCGGTCCAGGTGAAGATGATCACGTAGAAGATCTGCGAGAAGATCAAGGTGGTGATGGCGAAATAGATGTCGCGCAGGCGGGTGGAGAAATAGGCGACGAACGCCGCCACCGCCGCGGCGGCGGCGAGCCCGCAGAAGAACGCGAGCGCCAAGCTCGGCGGCCGGACCGTCAGCAGGGCGGCGGCGGCGCCGTACATGCCGAGGCCGAAGAACGCCGAGTGGCCGAACGACACCATGCCGGTGTACCCGATCAAAATATCGGACGACATGGCGAGCAGGCCCCAGATCAGGATCTCGGTGAGGAAGCGGCGCCAGAACTCCGGCAGCGCGAACGGGGCCACGATCAGCAGCGCCAGGATGACGGCAAATCCCGTCCAGTAGACGAGGGTTCGGCGCGCGGTCATTTGGGCGTCGGCACGAACAGGCCGGTCGGGCGGATCAGCAAGGTCAATATCAGCACGACGAAGGAGACGATGATCGCTTGCGCCGGGCTCATCCACAGCGACGCGTACGACTCCATCAGGCTGATGAAGATTGCGGCGGCGATCGAGCCGCCCAGGTTTCCCATGCCGCCGACCACCACCACGATGAAGGCCTTGAGCACCCAGTCGAGCCCCATGGCGTGGTTGACGCCGACCAGCGGGCCGAACAGCACGCCGCTCGCCGCCGCCATGCCGGCGCCGATGGCGAACACGACGGTGAGGACCTGCGGCACCGGGATGCCCATCGCCTGCGCCATCACCCGGTCCTGCGTGGTGGCGCGGATCCACACGCCGTAGGTGCTCAATTTGAGGAACAGCCACAGCCCGCCGATGATCGCGGCCGAGAGCAGGGCGATCACCAGCCGGTACCACGGGTATTCCAGATAGAACAGCTGGAAGTGGCCGGTGAACGGCTCCTGGATCTTGCGCGCCACCGGGCCGAACTGCCACAGCGCGTAGTTCTGCAGCACCAGCGACACGCCGAACGTAACGAGGATGGTGTTGAGCGGGTCGCGGCCGAGCAGGGGACGCAAGGTGGTCACGTAGATGGCCGCGCCCAGCAACGCGACGACGAGCGTGGCGACTACGAGCGCAAGCCAAAAGCTTCCGGTTGCCGCGAGCGTGATCACGCCCACGTAGGCGCCGAGCATGAACAGCTCGCCGTGGGCGAAGTTCACCACGTCCATGATGCCGAAGATCAGGGTCAGCCCGGAGGCGACCAGCGCCAGGATCATGCCGACGACGATGCCGTTGATTGTCTGGATGAGGATCTGCTCGAGCAAGCTAGACTCCCAGATATTTGTGCACGACGGCGTCGTCCGCCCTCAGCTCGGCGGCCGGGGCGTGATGGCGCACGACCCCTTTTTCCATGATGTAGACGCGCTCGCTTGCCTCCAGCGTCAGCGGCACGTTCTGCTCCACCAGTAGGATCGCCACGCCCTCCCGGTGCAGCACGTCGATAATCTGCGCGATCTGCGCAACCATGCGCGGCATCAGGCCTTCGGTCGGCTCGTCGAGCAGGATGATCTTCGGCTCCAGCATCATCGCCCGGGCGATGGCGAGCATCTGCTGCTCGCCGCCCGAGAGCGTGCCGCCGGCCTGGTTGCGCCGCTCCGCCAGCACCGGGAAATAGGCGAACGCCCGCTCCAGCAGTTCCTTCCTGCGCGCCTCGGTGACGCCGTGGCGGTCGAGCCCGGTGCGCAGGTTCTCCATGACGGTGAGCAGGCGGAAGATGCGGCGGTCCTCGGGGACGTACCCGATCCCGAGCCGCGCCAGCCGGTGCGCCGGCAGGTGGCCGATCGGCCGGCCCTCGAGCAGCACCGTCCCGCGGCTCGGGTGCACCAGGCCCATGATGGCCTTGAGCGTCGTGCTCTTGCCGACGCCGTTGCGGCCGAGCAGGCCGACCACTTCGCCGCGGCCGACTTCGAGCGAGACGCCGTGCAGGATATGGCTCTTGCCGTAATAGGTGTGGATGTCCTCGACCCGGACGAGGGGCTCCCTATCGTCGTCCGCGCTCATGTCTTGAGGTAGACCTCCAGCACCCGCGGATTGCGCTGGATCTCCTCGGGCGTCCCCTCCGCCAGTATCGCGCCGTAGTGCAGGACCGTGATCTTGTGGGCGAGCCCCATCACCACGGTCATGTCGTGCTCGACGATCAGGATCGTCAGGTCCTTGGCGATGCGGCGCACCAGCGCCATGGTGTCGTCGGTCTCGCCGGCGCTCATGCCGGCGGTCGGCTCGTCGAGGCACAGGAGCTGCGGCTCGGTCGCGAGCGCGATGCCGATCTCGAGGTTGCGCTGCTCGCCGTGCGAGAGGTTGGCGGCAAGCTCGTCGCCTTTGCCGTCAAGGCCGACCGTGTCGAGCACGGCCTCCGCTTTCTCGATGATGTCGCGGAACGCGCGGTGGTGGGTGAGGAGGCTCCAGCCGTGCCGGCGCGACTGGGCGGCGATACGGACGTTCTCCAGCGTGGTCGCGTTGGGCAGAATGTTGGTGATCTGATACGAGCGGGCAATCCCCTTGCGGGAAATGCGGTCGGGCGAAAGGCCGGTGATGTCGTCGCCGTTGAATAGAATGCGTCCCGACGACGGACGCAGCACGCCGGTCAGGCAATTGAAGAACGTGCTCTTGCCCGCCCCGTTCGGCCCGATCACCGCGCGGATCTCGCCGCGCCCGACCTCAAAGTTGACGCCGTTGAGCGCGGCCAAGCCGCCGAAGCGGATGCCGAGGTCCTCGGTCCGCAGTACCGGGTCAGCGCCCGCCCGGACCTCGGTCGGGGCGGGCGCCGCGAGAGAAGGATCGGCCGTCACTTAGGACGAAGCGAACTTGCAGGCCGGTGGGAATATCGTCTTTTCCTTGGCGACCACATCGAGGATGCGCCAGGTGCCGCCCTTGATGTCGAACAGGAACTCGCGCAGGAACGCCTGGTGATCCTCCTTGCGGAGCACCTTGTCGCCCTGCGGGAAGTCGTCGCCTTCCTTCATCTCGAGCCCTTCGAGCGCTTCGATCAGCTTCATCGTGTCTTCCCGGCCGCGGAACTTCGACCTCTCCATCCCGATCCTGAGGGCGTTCATGGCCTCGAAGTTGGATTGGACATATCTGTCCGGCAGCGGGCCGGACGGGTCGATCTGCTTGAGCCGCGCGACCGCGTCGTCGAAGAATTTATGGTGCGCGGCGGTGTTGAGCGGCGGGTCGAACACCGGGAGATAGCGGTTGATGCCGACGAAGCCTTCGATCTTGCTGCCGAGCGCGGGCAGGTTGGTGGATTCGGCGATGGCGCCGTCGCCTGCCCATTTGTACTTCTTGGTCAGGCCGAGATCGTAAGCTTGGTTGCTGATCGTCACCCCGTCCTTGCCGAAGAAGATGCCGAACAATCCGTCGAAGTTCCCGGAGATCTGCGACAGGAACGGCGTCATGTCGGCGGTGTTGAGCGGAATGCCGGTGGTGCCGACGACTTCGCCGCCCGCCTTCTTGATCTCGGTCGCGTAGGCGTCGCGCGTCGACTGGCCCCAGGCGTAGTCCGCGTAGGCGATATGCCAGCGCTTGCCCAGCTTGTTGACCAGGTAGGGCGCGAACGCCACCGCCTGGGCCGGCGCATAGTCGAACGGCCTAAAGGTGTAGCGGTTGCATTTGCTGGTGGTCAGCGTGGTGTCGAGGCACACGCTGATCATGTTGACGATCTTCTGCTCCTCCCACACCGGCATGCAGGCGAGGCAGATGTTGGAGAGGAAGCCGCCCACGTGCACGTCGATGTTGTCCTCGACGGTGAGCTTTTCGCTCTTGCGCCGGGCGACGTCGGGCTTCGACTCGTCGTCCTCGGCGAGCAGCTCGATCGGCCGGCCATTGACCCCGCCCGACTTGTTGATGCGATCGACCGCCATCTGGATGCCGACGAGCGCGGTCTTGCCGCCCGCGGCGGCGCCGCCCGA
>DASZJC010000089.1:0-6024 GCA_035948495.1 Xanthobacteraceae bacterium
TGGCCGTAGAGGCAAAGCCCGGCTTCGAGGCGCAGCGAATCGCGGGCACCGAGGCCGACCGGCTTGACCTCGGCATGACCGAGCAGGCGCTCGGCGATCGCCCGAACGCGATTGGCCTTGACGGAAATCTCGTAGCCGTCCTCGCCGGTATAGCCGGAGCGGCTGACGTGGCAGTCGATGCCGTCGAAGCTCGCGCTGCACGCGCTCATGAAGGCCATGGCGCCGGCCCCGGCGCAATGCCGCTCGAGCACGGCGGCGGCCTTCGGCCCCTGCAGCGCGATCAGCGCGCGATGATCGGCGCGGATGAGCCGGACGCCGGCCGGGAGCCCGGCGGCGAGATGGGCGTAGTCCGCATCCTTGCACGCGGCGTTGACGACGAGCATGAACACGCCGTCCTCGTCGGGATCGGCGGAGCGCGTCACCATCAGGTCGTCGAGGATGCCGCCGTTCGCGTCGGTGAGCTGGGTGTAGCGCTGGCGTCCGGGCGCGAGAGCCACCAGATCGGCCGGCACCAGCGCTTCGAGCGCGCGGGCGGCAGTCGCATGGTCGGGGCCGACCACGAACGCCTGGCCCATGTGAGAGACGTCGAACAGGCCGGCGGCGTTACGCGTTTGGGTATGCTCGGCGATGATGCCGTCGGCATATTGCACCGGCATGTCGTAGCCGGCGAACGGCACCATGCGGGCGCCGCGGGCGACATGGAGCGCGTGCAGCGGCGTCTGCGCGAGCGGTGCTGCCACGGCCGGGGTTTCGCTCATCATCGGTCCCGCATTGAAGCCCTCCGGGCGAACCGCCCGGCCGAGCCCCCTCTGTCGCGGAACCTGAGAGATTTCGCCGCGAACGAAGCCGTGCCGCGGGTTACTCCGTCGGTGAGCCGCCTCGCCTGCGACGGCGCGCGGCTGCTTTCCAGAGCGTCATCCTCCCGCGGTCCTTTTGCCTGAGCGTTTCCGGGGCGGTTTCGCCTTCGGCGCCGGCCTAGAGCGGGACGACGCTCGGCCGGTCTCTCCCGCGGGGTTCGTCTGACGAGCACGGCCGCGCGCGAACCGGCGCGACGGCCGCAACGATCCTAGGGCACGATGGGAACAGGTTCAATCGGCTCGTGCTTGAATAAGCTCACGGTCGCGGCTTCTTGGACGGCCGCTTCGGCCTCTCGGGCTGGGCCGGCAACGCGCTCGGGTCGAAGCCGACATAGACCACGTAAGCTTCGAGGTCGCTTCGGTCGGGCACCGGGAAGGTCAGGTTCTCCTCGACCTGGACGAACGGCACGTTGCTTTCGCCCGGCGGGACCGTGACCGGCACGCGATAGAGCTTGGTCCAGACCGTGCGGGGCTCGATCCCCTCGCGCACCAGCGCAAGCCGCATCGGAACCTGGACCTGGCCCGGAGTGCCGGCGGGCCCGAGAATGACGCGGCCCTGGACGCCGACCTTGATGGTCATGTTCGCGCCGTTCACGGCGCATTCCCGCGCGGTCTGCGCGATCGAGGCCTGGAACCGCAGATTGGTGGGGCTCGGTTCGCTGCCGGGCGTATTGACCGCCAGGGTCGCGGCGCCGGAGCGCACGTTGACGCCCGGGCAGTCGACGTTCGGGTCCGGGCCTGCCGGGGCAGTGGCCGCAACCTTCTGTTGGCCGGAGGCAGTGCCCGACGAGAACAGGTTTTTCACGCGCTGGGTAAAGGACGACCCGCCCGACGAATCTCCCGCAGCGGGCGAGGACGGCTGGGAGGTGCCGAGCACGTCGAACGAGGAGCATCCGGAGACCGCAAGGACGACGATCAGCGCGGCTGCAAGCGCCGCGCCGGCGGGACGCCGCCCCCGCCCGACATGCTGCCCGCGCCACATCGTCAACCCTCGTTCCCCTTCTTTGCGAGGTGCTTATACCAGCCGAACCATGGCGGACCCAAGGCATCGCCGCGGCGCGTTACGGATGCGCCACGTCCTTGAGCCGGGCGTAGAGCAGATGGTCCTGCCACAGGCCATTGATGCACAGATATTCGCGCGCGTAGCCCTCGCGGGCGAAGCCGGTCCTCTCGAGCAGCGCGATCGACGCCGCGTTGGTCGGAATGCAGGCGGCTTCCAGGCGATGCAGACGCAACGTGGCGAACGCGTAGGGAATAAGCGCGGTCACCGCGGCGCTCATGTAGCCGCGCCCGGCGTAGGGCGCGCCGATCCAATAGCCGAGGCTGCCCGCCTGGGCGACGCCGCGGCGCAAGTTGGCGAGGGTCAGGCCGCCGACGAGGACCTGATCGCCGCTGCGGAAAAGGAAATAGGCGTAGGCCTGGTCGTTGCGCTGGTCCTCCGCGTAACGGCGCAGCCGCCGGCGGAACGCGCTGCGCGTCAGGTCGTCGGCCGGCCAGGTCGGCTCCCACGGGGTGAGGAAGGCACGGCTGGCTTCGCGCAAGGCCGCCCACTCGGCGTAGTCGCCGGATTGGGGCGCGCGCAGAAACACGCCCGCACCCTCGATGAGAGGCGGCTGATCGGCAAGATTGATGGTGCGAAACAGCGCCATGGACAGCTAGTGCCCGAGACTCTCGGCGATCGAGGCGACGCTTTCAAGGCCGCGGCCGCGCCCGAGCACGGCAAGCGCCGGCCGGCTGCGGCCGATGAGTGCGCGGCCGGCGGCGCGGGCGCTCTCCACCGTCACCGCGTCGACCTTGGCGACGATCTCTTCGACCGGGATCGGCCGCCCATGGGTGATCAACTGGCGCGCCAGCTGCTCGGCGCGCGCGCTCGAGCTTTCCAGCGCTATCAGGATTCCGGCCTTCATCTGCGCCTTGGCTCGGGCGACTTCCGCCTCGTTCAGGGTCTCGGCCGCGCTCTCGATCTCGCCGATCACCACCCGCATCAGTTCCGGCGCATCGATCTGATCGGTGCCGGCGTAGAGGCCGAACAGTCCCGTGTCGGCGTAGGGCGAATGGAACGCGTAGATCGCGTAGCACAGCCCGCGCACCTCTCGCACTTCCTGGAACAGGCGCGACGACATGCCTCCGCCGACCACGTTGGTGAAGACGTGCAGGCTGTAGAGATGGGGATCGCGCTGCGGCACCCCTTCGAGCGCCATCGCCACGTGCACCTGCTCGAGGTCGCGCGGCTCGATCCGGCTGCCGCCGCGGTAACGCGCCGGGGTCGGCGGCGGGGCGGCCGAGCCGTTCAACTTGGCGAAACGCCGCTCCACCTCGGCGAGCACGCCGGCATGGTCGATGGCGCCGGCGGCCGCGATCACCATGTCGGGCGCCCGGTAGGTGCGCGCCAGATAAGCGCGCAGCCGCCGCCCGGTGAGCGAGCGGACCGTTGCCGGCGTGCCGAGGATCGAACGGCCGACCGCCTGGTCCGGGAACGCGGTCGACTGCAGGTGATCGAACACGATGTCGTCGGGCGTGTCCTCGGCGGCGCCGATCTCCTGGACGATGACGTTCTGCTCGCGCGTCAGTTCCTCCGGATCGAACGCCGGATCGGTGAGAATGTCGGACAGCACGTCGAGCGCGAGCGGCACGTCCGCCTTGAGCACGCGCGCGTAGTAGGCGGTGATCTCGACCCCGGTCCCCGCGTTGAGGTCGCCGCCCACCGCCTCGATCGTCTCGACGATCTCGCGCGCGGTGCGCCGCGTCGTCCCCTTGAAGGCCATGTGCTCGAGCAGATGGGAAATCCCGTGCTCGTCGGGCTCTTCGAAACGGCTGCCGGAGCCGACCCAGACGCCGAGCGACGCGGTCTCCAGATGCGGCATGGCGTCGGTGACGACCGCAAGGCCGGAGGGAAGGCGCGACACCTCGACACTCATGCGGCGGCTCCTTCCTGGGCGGCGCGGCTGGCGCCGAGAATGAATCGTTCGACGGCGCCCTGATCCGGCGGCAGCGCGGTGACGCGCTCGCGCCGGGTCGGCAGGTCGGCGAGCCAGTCGGGCAGCGCCGGGGTGCGGCCGCAGGCGGCGGCGACCGCATCCGGGAACTTGGCGGGGTGGGCGGTCGAGAGCACGATCATCGGCACCGTGGGATCGCGCGGCTCCTTCTCGGCGACGGCGACGGCGACGGCGCTGTGCGGATCGATCAGATAGTCCGCTTCCTTGCAGACGGTGCGAATGGCGGCGGCGGTCTCGTCCTCGTCGGCGCGGCCGGCCGCGAAACGCGAGCGGATCTCGGCGAGCGGACCGGGCGCGATCGAGAACCGGCGCGACTGGGCGAGCGAACCCATCAGGGCGCGCACCGCGCCGGCGTCGCGGGCGTAGGCGTCGAACAGCAACCGCTCGAAGTTCGAGGACACCTGGATGTCCATCGACGGCGAGGCCGTTGCCACCACCTCGCGCGGCGCGTAGTCGCCGGTCGCCAGCACGCGCACCAGGATGTCGTTGACGTTGGTGGCGACGACCAGGCGTTCGACCGGAAGGCCCATCCGCATCGCCACGTAGCCGGCGAACACGTCGCCGAAATTGCCGGTCGGCACCGTGAACGCCACCTTGCGATGCGGCGCGCCGAGCGCGACCGCGGCGGTGAAGTAGTAGACGACCTGCGCGACGATGCGCGCCCAATTGATGGAGTTGACGGCGGACAGCCGCACGCGGTCGCGGAAGGCGTGGTGGTTGAACAGGGCTTTGACCAGGGCCTGGCAATCGTCGAACGTGCCGTCGATCGCCACCGCATGGACGTTGTCGTCGGGCGGCGTCGTCATCATGCGGCGCTGCACCTCGGAGATGCGCCCGCGCGGGAACAGCGCGACCACGTCGACGTGGCGGCGGCCGCGGAAGGCTTCGACGGCGGCCCCGCCGGTATCGCCCGAGGTGGCGCAGACGATGGTCGCGCGCTCCCCGCGTTGCGCCAGCGCATGGTCCATGAGCCGCGCCAGGAACTGCATGGCGAGGTCCTTGAAGGCGAGCGTCGGCCCATGAAACAACTCCAGCACGAAGGTGCCCGGGCCCAGCTGCACCAGCGGCGCCACGCTGGGGTGGCGAAACGCCCCGTAGGCGTCGCCTGCCATGCGGGCGAGATCGGCGGGGTCGAGGGCGCCGGCGACGAAGGGGGCGAGCACCTCGCAGACCACCTCCGGGTAGGGCCGCCCGGCCAAGCCGGCGATCCGGTCGGGAGCGAAAAAGGGCCAGGATTCAGGTACATAGAGTCCGCCGTCGCGGGCAAGGCCGGCGAGCGTCACATCGATGAAGCCGAGCGAGGGGGCCTCGCCTCGGGTCGAAATGTACCGCACGGATCCGATCCTTCCGGCCGGGCCGACCGCAGCCCATCGGGGTGATGGGATTCGATACGGGAGACCTGGGGCTTTGGCTAGTGCCGCGAACCCACTAGTGGCAACCAAGGCGGGTTCAGGCGGCCTCACCGGAGCGGCGGTCCCGCCACTGGGCCCGCGCGAAGGCGCCGAAGACCGCGGCCAGCACGACGGCGAGGCCGAACCAGGTGATCGCGTATTGGAGATGGTTGTCGGGCAGGTTGACGACGAGCTTTCCCGGAAGGGGGAAGCCGCCGGGCGCCGGCGGCGCCTCCTGTTCCACATAGAACGGCGCCACGCCGCCCCACCCCTTGGCAGCGGCGATCGCGAGATGGTCGCGCGCGAACCACAGGTTACGCGCCGGCTCGCCGGCCGGCGTGAACCAGCCGGCACGCTCGGGCCAGCGCAGGACGCCGACGATGTCGACGGGCCCGGCGATGCGGCCGACGGCGCGGCTTGCGGCGTCGCTTTTTGCTTGCGGCACGAACCCGCGGTTGACCACCACGCGGGCGCCGCCCGCGAGCCGCGCCGGCGTGAATACCCAGTAGCCGGGCCCGGACACGTCCGGGCGCAGCGCCGCGCCGCTCGCAAACACCAGCGCCTCGTCGTTCTCGAACTCGGCGCGGAAGGCGACGCGGGTGAACTCGTAGGCCGCGGGATCGAGGCCGGCCCAGCGCGGCGGGGTCGGCAGCGCGGCCGGCGCGGCGGTCACGCGGCGCGTGATCGAAGCGATCAGCGCCTCCTTCCAGACCTTGCGCTCGAGTTGCCAGATGCCGAGGCCGATCAGCAGCGCGAGCCCGGCGAGGGTGAAAAGTGCGG
>DASZJC010000090.1:0-11273 GCA_035948495.1 Xanthobacteraceae bacterium
GCCGATGCGCATTTCGCATTTCTTCATCGACCGGCCGATTTTCGCCGCCGTCGTCTCGATCGTCTTCGTCATCATCGGCGGGGTGTCGTTCTTCCGCCTGCCGGTCGCGCAATATCCGGACATCGCGCCGCCCATCATCAACGTCAGCGGCCAATATCCCGGCGCCAGCGCCGACGTCGTCGCCGCGACGGTCGTCACGCCGATCGAGCAGCAGATCAACGGCGTCGAGAACATGCTCTACGTCTCGTCCAACTCGACCGCCGACGGACGCTTCACCATCTCGGTGACCTTCGACCTCGGCACCAACCTCGACATCGCCCAGGTGCAGGTGCAGAACCGCGTCTCCATCGCCGAGCCGCGCCTGCCCCAGGACGTGCGCAACATCGGCGTGACCGTGACCAAGAGCTCGCCCGACCTGATGATGGTCGTGCACCTCTATTCGCCCGACAAATCGCGCGACACGCTGTTCATCTCCAATTACGCCACGCTCGAGATCACCGACCCGCTCACCCGGGTCGACGGCGTCGGCTCGATCATCGTGTTCGGCAGCCGCGACTATTCGATGCGCGCGTGGCTCGATCCCGACCGCATGCAGGCGCTCGGGCTCACCGCCGCCGACGTGGTCCGGGCGCTGCAGGGCCAGAACGTCCAGGTCGCCTCCGGCGTCCTCAACCAGCCGCCGGTCGACAACCCGAAGGCGTTCCAGGTGGCGGTGCAGACGCTCGGGCGGCTCACCGACGTGGACGAGTTCGGCAACATCGTGGTGAAGACCACGCCGGGCGCGGTGGTGCGCCTGCGCGACGTGGCGCGCGTCGAGCTTGCGGCACTCGACTACAGCTCCAACTCCTACCTCGACCGCGATCCGGCGGTCGCGCTCGGCATCTTCCAGCGCCCGGGATCGAACGCGCTCGCCACCGCGGCCGCCATTCAAACCACGATGCAGCAGATCTCCAAACGCTTTCCCGAGGGCTTGAAATACACCATCGTCTACAATCCGACCCAGTTCATCCAGCAATCGGTCGACGCGGTCGAAGAGACGATCGGCGAGGCGATCGTCCTCGTCGTTCTCGTCGTCGTCCTGTTCCTGCAGACATGGCGCGCCGCCGTCATCCCGCTCGTCGCCATTCCGGTGTCGCTCGTCGGCACCTTCTTCTTCATGGGGATCTTCGGATTCACGCTCAACAATCTCTCGCTGTTCGGGCTGGTGCTGGCGATCGGCATCGTCGTCGACGACGCGATCGTCGTGGTGGAGAACGTCGAACGCAACATCGCGGCGGGCCTCGCGCCGCGCGAGGCGGCGCGCCGCAGCATGGACGAGGTCGGCTCGGCGCTGATCGCCATCGCGCTGGTGCTGTGCGCGGTGTTCGTGCCCTCCGCCTTCATCACCGGCATTTCCGGCCAGTTCTATCGCCAGTTCGCCCTGACCATCGCGGGCGCGACGGTCATCTCGCTGATCGTCTCGTTGACGCTCTCGCCCGCCATGTGCGCGCTGCTGCTCATGCCGCACGACCGGCGGCCGCCGCGCCTGTGGGAGCGTCCGATCCGCGGCTTCTTCGCGCTGTTCAACCGCGGGTTCGACGCGGTCGGGCGCGGCTACGGCTGGATCGCCGGCCGGGTGGTGCGCTTCGCCGGCCTCGTGCTCGTCATTTACGCGGGCATCCTCGGCTTCGGCCTCACCGAGTTCCATCGCACGCCGCAGGGCTTCATCCCGCAGCTCGATCGCGGCTACCTCATCATCGTCACGCAGCTGCCGGCCGGGGCCTCGCTGGCGCGCACCGACGAGGTCAACCGGCGCGCCGTCGACATTGCGCTCAAGGTCCCGGGCGTCGCCCACGCGGTGAACATCGTCGGATTTTCCGGCGCCACCTTCACCAACGCGCCCAACGCCGGCGCCATCTTCGTCACCCTCGATCCGTTCGAGGAGCGCGCCAAGGATCCGAAGCAGTCGGCCGCCGCCATCGTGGGGCAATTGTTCGGCCGGCTCTCCGTGATCCAGGAAGGCCTCGTGCTGGTGGTCGCGCCGCCGCCGGTGTCGGGTATCGGCAACGCCGGGGGCTTTCGCATGATGGTCGAGGACCGCGGCGGCCGCGGCTCGCAGGCGCTGCAGAGCGCGGTCATCGCCATGATGGGCCGCGCCAATCAGACGCCGGGGCTCACCCAGGTGTTCAGCCTGTTCGAGACCTCGACGCCGCAGCTCTATCTCGACATCGACCGCACCAAGGCGCAGCTGCTCGGCATCAACGTGCCCGACGTGTTCAACGCGCTGCAGACCTATCTCGGCTCCTCCTACGTCAACGACTTCAATCTGCTCGGCCGCACCTTCCGGGTGATGGCGCAGGCCGACAGCCCGTACCGGCTCGACAGCGCCGACGTGCTGCGCATCAGGGTGCGCAACTCGAGCGGCGACACGGTGCCGCTCGGCTCGTTCACCACGGTGCGCGACATTTCCGGGCCGTACCGCCTGCCGCGCTACAATCTCTATCCGGCGGCCGAGCTCGACGGCGCTGCGGCGCCCGGCTATTCGCAGGGCGAGGCGATCGCGATCATGGAAAAGCTCGCGGCCGAGATCCTGCCCGAGGGGTTCAGCTACGAGTGGACGACCTTGGCGCTGCAGCAGCAGCGCGCCGGCAACACCGCGCTGTTCGCCTTCGGGCTC
Source organism: Xanthobacteraceae bacterium (assembly GCA_035948495.1). Lineage (GTDB taxonomy): Bacteria > Pseudomonadota > Alphaproteobacteria > Rhizobiales > Xanthobacteraceae > AP-16. Next base: position 2,657 of record DASZJC010000090.1, read on the forward strand.
GCGGTCGTGTTCGTGTTCCTGGTGCTGGCGGCGCAATACGAAAGCCTGACTTTGCCGCTCGCTATCATCCTGATCGTGCCGATGTGTCTGGTCGCCGCGATCACCGGGGTCATCCTGCGCGGCCAGGACAACAATATCCTCACCCAGGTCGGCTTCATCGTGCTCATCGGCTTGGCGGCCAAGAACGCGATCCTGATCGTCGAGTTCGCCAAGCAACTGGAGGACCACGGGCACGACCGCCGGGCGGCGGCGGTCGAGGCGGCGCGGTTGCGGTTGCGGCCGATCCTGATGACGTCGTTCGCCTTCATCTTCGGCGTCGCGCCGCTGGTGTGGGCGATCGGCGCCGGCGCCGAGCTGCGTCAGACGCTTGGCACCGCGGTGTTTTCAGGCATGATCGGCGTGACCTTCTTCGGGCTGATGTTCACGCCCGCGTTCTACGTGGCCTGCCGCTGGATCGCCGGCCTCGGGCGCAAGCGCCCGGTCGCCGCCGGCCCGGCCGCGCATCCGGCGGAGTGACTCGCATGCAGCCCACGAAATTCGGTGTCGGTCAGCCGCTGCTGCGCAAGGAAGACGACGCGCTGCTGCGCGGCAACGGCCGTTACGTCGGCGACCACGCGCCCGCCGGCCTGCTGCACGCCATTGTGCTGCGTTCGCCCCATGCCCACGCGCGCTTGCGCATCGCCGACGTTGCCGCGGCGCGGGCGATGCCGGGCGTGCGCCTCGTGCTCACGGCGGACGACATTGCCGGCCTCGGTCCGCTGCCGTGCCAGGTCGAGATTCCGGGCGCCAAGGTCGCGGTGCCGCCCTATCCGGTGCTCGCGCGCGACGTCGCCCGTCACGTCGGCGACGCCATCGCGTTCGTGGTCGCCGATACGCTCGACCGGGCGAAGGACGCCGCCGAGGCGATCGCGATCGAGTGGACGCAGCTTCCCCACGTCGTTGACGCCGCCGCGGCGCTCGCTCCTGGCGCACCGCGCGTGTGGCCGGATCGGCCCGGCAACCTGTGCTTCGAGACGGCGATCGGCGACAAGGCGAAGACGGACCATGCCTTCGCGGCCGCCGAGCGCACGGTCGAGCTGACCCTCGTCAATCAGCGCCTCGTCGCCAATTATCTCGACACCCGCGGCGTCATCGGCGAGTGCGACGCCGGCGGTCGCATCACGCTCACGCTGTCGAGCCAGGGCGGCCATGCGATCCGCGACGTGCTGTGCAAGGACGTGCTGCGCATTCCGGCCGAGCGGATGCGCGTCGTCACGCCGGACGTCGGCGGCGGCTTCGGCACCAAGCTGTTCCCCTACCGGGAATACGCGCTCGCCGCCGTCGCGGCCGAGCGGCTGCGGCGTCCGGTCAAATGGGTCGCCGATCGCAGCGAGCATTTTCTCGGCGACGCCCAGGGCCGCGACAACCTCACGCGCGCGCGGCTCGCGCTCGACGCCAAGGGGCGTTTCCTCGCCCTCGACGTCGATCTGATCGCCGACATGGGCGCGTATCTCTCGGTCTACGCGCCGTTCATCCCGTTCCTCGGCGCCGGCATGTCGCCGGGCGTCTACGACATCCCGCTGTGTCACGTGCGCGTGCGCGGCGCGTTCACCAATACGATTCCGGTCGACGCCTACCGCGGGGCCGGACGTCCGGAGGCGGCCTACGTCATCGAGCGCGTGGTCGACACCGCCGCGCGTGAACTCGGCGTCGCGGCCGACAGCCTGCGCCGGAAGAATTTCATCCGGCCGGGCGCCATGCCGTACAAGACCTCGACCGGCAAGGTCTACGATTCCGGCGAGTTCGCCGGCCACCTGGCGCGCGCGCAGGAGGTTGCCGACTGGGCCGGCTTCAACAAGCGGCTCAAACAATCGAGCAAGGCGCGCAAGCTGCGCGGCATCGGGCTTGCGACCTATATCGAGGCCTGTGGCAACAACGGCCCGGAGACCGCAACCGTGCGGCTCGAGCGGGACGGAACGATCACCGTGCTGATCGGCTCGCAATCGACCGGGCAGGGGCATCACACCGCCTATGCGCAGCTGATCGCCGAGCAGCTCGACGTGCCGCCCGACCGGGTGCAGGTGATCCAGGGCGACACCGACGTCATCGCCAGCGGGCTCGGCACCGGCGGCTCGAGCTCGATCCCGTGCGGCGGCGCCTCGCTCGCCGGGGCGACCAGAAAACTCGCCGCGAACCTGAAGTCGCTCGCCGCCGACGCGCTCGAAGCAAGCGCGTCCGATCTGGAGATCGCCGCGGGCCGGGTGCGGGTGGTCGGCACCGACCGCGCCATGACGTTCGCCGAACTGGCGGGTCTGCCCAAGGCGACGCCCGATCTCCTCACCGCGGCGGACGCGTTCGTGCCGCCCGAAGCGACCTATCCCAACGGCACGCACCTCGCCGAGGTCGAGGTCGATCCGGCGACCGGGGCGGTCGACATCGTCAACTACGTCGTGGTCGACGACTTCGGCGTCACGCTCAATCCCCTGATGCTCGCCGGCCAGGTGCACGGCGGCGCGGTGCAAGGCCTCGGCCAGGCGCTGATGGAGCGGGCCGTCTACAACGACGACGGCCAACTCGTCACCGCGAGCCTGATGGACTACGCGCTGCCGCGCGCCGCCGACGCGCCGTCGTTCGCCTTCGAGACCCGCAACGTCAAATGCGTCACCAATGCGCTCGGCGTGAAGGGGGCGGGCGAGGCGGGGGCGATCGGTTCCTGCCCGGCGCTGATGAACGCGATCGTCGATGCGCTGTGGCGCGCCTTTCGCATCCGCCATATCGACATGCCGGCGACCGCGGAGCGCGTGTGGCAGGCGATCGAGGAGGGACGTCGGGTGCACACGCTCTGACGCCCCGCCGCGGGTCTTCACGGGATCGTGATCCGGCCGCCGTCCGCCGCCATTTCACGGGATTCGGAATAACCGGAAAATGGCGGTGTTGTCCGAGAGTTGGATGCCGCACCAATCACGAGGGGAGACCGTTCGATGATCCGCATCGTCCTTGGCGTTGCCGCGATTGCGCTCGCCGTCACCGCCGTTGCCGCGCAGTCCGATCCCATCGCCGCCCGCAAGGCGCTGATGAAGGCGAACGGGGATCAGGCCAAGATCGGCGCCGCCATGGCCAAGGGCGAAGCCCCGTTCGATGCCGCCAAGGTGCAGACCATCTTCGCGACGTTTGCCGATTCGGCGGTCAAGGCGCCAGCGCTGTTCCCGGACAATTCCAAGACCGGTGGCGACACCGCTGCTCTGCCGGCGATCTGGGAGAACAAGGCCGACTTCGACGCCAGGTTGGCGAAGTTCGGCACCGACGCCAAGGCGGCGCAGAGCAAGGTGAAGGACCTCGACACGTTCAAGGCGACCTGGGGCGGCCTGCTCAAGGACAACTGCGGCGGGTGCCACGAGAAGTACCGGCAAAAGAAGTCCTGACCGCAATCGATCCGCTGGGCGGGAAGGCGGGCGGCCGCCGCAGCGCGCCGCCCGCATGATTAATATTGCTTCGCGGGAATAATATTGGCGCCGGTTGACTCTCACTCCGCAAGAGCCCGTGAAACAAACGCGGCGTCATCCTGAGGAGGCCGTGCACAGCACGGCCGTCTCGAAGGATGGCCACAGGCACCGGAGCTTGCTGCCATCCTTCGAGACGGTCGCGCGCAAGTGCACGCGACCTCCTCAGGATGACGCCAAGTTTGTTTTACGTCCGCCTGCGAAGGGTGACTAGCAAAGAAATGATTGTTTGTAAGGAGGCCGGATGCTGCGCAGGTTCGTTATTGAGATCGCGATCGTCGCCGTCTTGGGCGGCGGGGGATTTTGGATTCTGACGGTTCCGCAGACCGTGCCCGCAAGCGCGCTCGGGCAGCACGAGGCCGACCTCGCCAACGGCCGCACCGTGTTCATCGCCGGCGGCTGCAGCGGCTGCCACGCGGTTCCGGGCGCGGACGACAAGACGCGGCTCGGCGGCGGGCTCGCGCTCAAGTCGCCGTTCGGAACGTTCTACATGCCCAACATCTCGTCCGATCGCCGCGACGGCATCGGCGCCTGGAGCGAGGCCGAGTTCGTCACCGCGCTGAGCCAGGGCACGTCGCCGGACGGCCGGCACTACTACCCGGCATTTCCTTATACGTCCTATCAGCGCATGCGGCCCGACGACCTGCGCGACCTCTTTGCTTATCTCAAGACGCTGCCGGCCGTGTCCGGCAAGGTTCGCGAACACGACATGTCGTTTCCCTTCAGCTTCCGCCGCGGACTAGGCTTGTGGAAGCTGCTCTATCTCGACGGCAAGCCGTTCGCGCCGGACCCGACGAAATCGGCGATGCTCAACCGCGGCGCCTATCTGGTCGAGGGCGCCGGTCATTGCGCGGAATGCCACAGTCCGCGCAACCTGATCGGGGGCATCATCGCGGCGCAGCGGTTCGCCGGCGGTCCGAATCCGGAGGGGAAGGGCTGGATACCCAATATCACGCAGAAGGACCTCGGCGAGTGGTCGGAGAAGGACATCGCCTATCTGCTCGAGACCGGGCAGACCCCGGACGGAGATTCGATCGGCGGGGCCATGACCGAGGTGGTGCGCCACACCTCCCAGCTGGCGCCCGAGGACCGCGCCGCCATCGCGGCATACATCAAGTCGCTGCCGCCGGTCGAGGGCCCGAAGCCGACGAAGAAATAAGTCGACTTGCCGGGCGCGGCGCGGGTGCGAACGAAGGCCGCGCGCCATGCGCGCGCGACCGGCGACGCATGCGCGCACCCGGCTATCGGCACGCACTGCGGCGTGGTCAATTCGGCGCCCCGAATCGCTCCCCCCGTCGGCGCCTGCCGCCGCCCCCGCCCATGCACGTGCTCAAGGGAATCCTGCTCAAGCTCGCCTCGGCGCTGCTGTTCGCCGTGATGTCGGCGCTCATTCGCGGCTTCGGCGACGCGATTCCTGTGGGGCAGGTGGTGTTCTTCCGCAGCGCGTTTGCGATCGTGCCGGTCGTCTTGATCTTCGCGGCGCGGCGCGAACTCGCGACGGCGGTGCGCACCGGCCGGCCGTTCGGGCACGTCGGCCGCGGCATCATCAGCGTCTTAGGCATGTTCCTGAGCTTTGCGGCGCTGGTGCGGCTCCCCCTCGTCGACGCCACCGCCATCTCGTTTGCCTCGCCGCTGATCACCGTCGCCCTCGCCGCCGCGATCCTGAAGGAACGGGTGCGCGTCTATCGCTGGTCCGCGGTGGTGATCGGCTTTCTCGGCGTCGTCGTGATGCTGACCCCCTATTTCGACGTCGGTCGCGCGGCCGCGGCCGGGCCCGCCATCGGCGCGCTGTTCGCGATCTCGGCGGCGTTCTGCAACGCCGGCACCGTGATCCAGACGCGCCGGCTCACCGACAGCGAGACCACGTCCGCGATCGTGTTTTATTTCTCGCTGTTCTGCGCCCTTGCCGGGCTCCTGACCCTGCCGTTCGCGTGGCATCCGCCGACCGGCGCCGAACTTATCGAACTCATGGCGATCGGCGTCCTCGGCGGCATCTCGCACATCCTGCTCACCGAGAGCTATCGCTTTGCGCCGGCCTCGCTGCTGGCGCCGTTCGACTACACCGCGATGGTGTGGGCGTTCGTGCTCGGCTATGCGATGTTCGGCGAAACGCCGACCGCGCTCGTCTTCCTCGGCGCGCTCATCATCGCCGCCGCGGGCCTGTTCGTCATCTGGCGTGAGCGCCGGCTCGGCATCGAACGGGCGCGCGCCCGCGCCAAGGCGCGCACGCCGGCGCCGGGGTGAGTTCTACCGCGCGGACCCGGCCTGCGCGTCGGAGAACGCCTTGAACGTGATGATGGTGCGGGTGTCCTGGATGCCGGGAATGGTCTGCACCTGTTCGTTGACGAAATGGCCGATGTCGGTGCCGACGTCCACGTAGAACTTGACCAGCAGATCAAAGTCGCCGGCGGTCGAGTAGATTTCCGAGGCGATCTCGGCGTCCGCCAGCTTGTTCGCGACCTCGTAGGATTTGCCGAGGTGACACTTGATCTGGACGAAGAAGGGAACCATCGGCGCCTCCGGCGCGCTGTGCGCTAGCTGGCGCAATCCAGCAAAATCGCGCCCGCTTGACAAGGCGCCCGCCTTGAACTGTGACGGGCAAAGCGCTACGTTTCGGCCGCAATCTCTGTGGGGTGTCCGGCGGCGTGCGCCGGACTGAGAGGCCCCCTTGGCCAACCCATCGAACCTGATCCGGGTCATACCGGCGGAGGGAGCTGAGATGCGCGAACCCGACAGCCTCCACAGATCGACCGTCGAACTTGCCGCCGCCTGCGCCGACGTACTCGAGCGCGTGCGCGCGCACGGGCCGCGCGTGCACTGCATCACCAACGCAGTCGCCCAGAACTTCACCGCCAACGTGCTGCTCGCCGCCGGCGCGCGGCCGTCGATGACCATATCCCCGGAGGAAATCGGCTCGTTCGTGGCGAGCGCCGACGCACTTCTGGTCAACCTCGGCACCTTCGATGCGGGCCGGCGCGAGGCAACCGACACCGCGATCGAGGTGGCAGCCGAGGAGAGCCTGCCGTGGGTGCTCGATCCCGTGCTGATCGATCGCTCGCAACCGCGCGCCGCCTACGCGGCCGCGCTGGTGACGCGGGGGCCGCGCGCGCTGCGGCTCAACCACGCGGAGTTCGCCGCGCTCGCGGGCGCCGAGCCGCAGGCCGAGGCGCTGCGACGCTACGCGCTCGACGCGCTCACCGTCATCGGCCTCACCGGCGAAACCGATGTCGTCACCGACGGCGCGCGGGTCGCGACGATCCGCAACGGCCATCCGCTCATGTCCCGCGTCACCGCGATGGGGTGCGTCGCCTCGGCGCTGGTCGCCGCCTGCCTGGCGGTGGAGGGCGACGGTTGGCTCGCGACCGCGGCGGCGCTGCTGGCGCTCGGGGTCGCCGGGGAGGGCGCGGCCGCCCTCGCGCGCGGTCCCGGAAGTTTCGCGACGGAGATTCTCGACGCGCTGCACCGGCTCGATCGCGACACGCTGGTCGCGCGCGCGAAGGTGCAATGATGGTCGACCTGCGGCTTTATGCCTTGCTCGATCCGGAGCGCGCCGGCGGACACGAATTGGCAGAACTCGGCCGCGAGGTCGCCGCCGGCGGCGCGACCCTGGTGCAATTGCGCGACAAGCACGGCTCGACGCGGCGCCTGATCGCCGAGACGCGCGCGATCAAGGCGGCGCTGGCGTCGTCCGGGGTGCCGGTCCTGGTCAACGACCGGGTCGACGTGGCGCTCGCGGCGGGCGCCGACGGCGTGCACGTCGGGCAGGACGACATGCCGGCCGCGGATGCGCGGCGGCTGTTGGGGCCGGCCGCCGTCATCGGCCTCTCGGTCAAGACCATTGCGCAAGCCGAAGCGGCGCCGCTCGAGGCGCTCGACTACGTGTGCGTCGGCGGCGTGTTCGTCACGGCGTCCAAGGACAATGTCGCGGCGCCGATCGGGCTTGCCGGACTCAAGACCATTCTCGCGGTGCTGCGCGGCCGCGCGCCGGATTTCCCGGTCGGCGCCATCGCCGGCATCGATGAAACGAACGCCGGCGAGGTGGTCGCGGCCGGGGCGGACGGCGTCGCGGTGATCTCCGCGCTGTCGCTGGCGCCCGATCCGGCTGGCGCGGCGAAGCGTCTGCGCGGCATGATCGATCGGTCGTTGCGCGCACGGGTCGCCTCATGAGGACGCCGATTGCGGTCACGATCGCGGGCTCGGATTCCGGCGGCGGGGCCGGCATCCAGGCCGACCTCAAGACCTTCGCGGCGTTCGGCGTCTACGGCGCCTCGGTCGTCACCGCGCTCACCGCGCAGAACACCCAGGGCGTCGCGGCGATCCACGACGTGCCGGCGGATTTCATCGCCGCGCAGATCGACGCCGTGTTCTCGGACCTGGTGGTCGGCGCGGTGAAGATCGGCATGCTGTCCCAGCCCGCCGTGATCGCGGCGGTCGCGGCCGGGCTCGATCGCCACGAGCAGACCGACGTGGTGCTCGATCCGGTGATGGTCGCGGCATCGGGCGACCGCCTGCTTGCGCCCAAGGCGGTCGACGTGCTGCGGCGGCATCTCATTCCGCGCGCGCTCATAATCACGCCCAATCTGCCGGAAGCGGCGGCCCTGCTCGACGTGGAGCCCGCCGCGAGCGAAGGCGACATGCGCGAGCAGGCCGAGCGCCTGCTCGCGCTCGGGCCGCGCGCGGTGCTACTCAAGGGCGGCCATAGCGACGGGCCCGAGAGCGTCGACTTTTTCTTCGACGGTGCGGTGGAGCTGCGGCTGCCGGCGCCGCGCATTGCCACCCGCAACACCCACGGCACCGGCTGCACGCTCTCCGCGGCGATTGCGGCGGGGATCGCCAAGGGGCTGCACCTGGTCGAGGCCGTCGCCGAAGCCAAGGCCTATGTGACGCTCGCGATTGCCGCCGCCGACCGGCTCACGATCGGCTCCGGGCATGGGCCGGTGCACCACTTTCACGCCTGGTGGTGATCGGGAAGGAGACGCCATGGCAACGATCACGCGGCGCAGGTTGATGAAAGCCGGGCCGGCCTTGGCCGGGGTGCTCGCCGCGCCCGCCGTCGCGCGGGCGGCGCCGCTCAAGTGGCGGATGGTCACGTCCTGGCCCAAGCGCCTGCCCGGTCCCGGCATGTCGGCGGAGCGCAT
>DASZJC010000091.1:0-1665 GCA_035948495.1 Xanthobacteraceae bacterium
GCTCGGCCGACCCGGCGGAGCCGCCGGCGATCCGGCCGAACTACCTTGCGACCGAGGAGGACCGCCGCGTGGCGGCGCAGTCGATCCGCGTCGCCCGCAACCTGGCCAAGGCGCCGGCGCTCGCGCGCTACCGCCCGGTCGAGCGCCTGCCGGGCGCGAGTGTGCCGGACGACGACGAGGCCGCGCTCGTCAAGGCGGCGGGCGACATCGGCACCACCATCTTTCACCCCGTCGGCACCGCCAAGATGGGCCGCGACAGCGACCCGCTGGCGGTGGTCGACCATCGCCTGCGGGTCTTCGGCACGGCCGGGCTGCGGGTCGTCGACGCCTCGGTGATGCCGGTGATCACGTCGGGCAACACCGCCGCGCCCACCATGATGATCGCCGAGAAGGGCGCCGCCATGCTGCGCGAGGACGGTCGGGCGGGATGACGTTCCTTCGCCGGTCACCCCGCTCTACCTTATTGTTTGCGCATGATCTTTTCCGACCTGCCTGCGCCCGCCGAAGCATCAAGCCAAGTGACGGGCCGTGCTGGGGCTTCGCGCTGGCGGGAAACCGGCCCCCCTTTCGGGAGCATGCCCGGGCCCGTGGACAGCGCGTGACATCGGCCGCGCGACGGGGGACAATCGGGGCTCGGGAACGGGCATAATCAACAGCAACAGGCGGAGGCGACTCATGAACTTGGTCGAGCGCGTGAAGGGAATCATCCTGACGCCGAAGACGGAATGGACGCAGATCGCCGGGGAGCCGGGCGACGCGGCCTACCTGTTCCGCAATTACGTGGCGATCCTGGCGGCGATCCCGGCGGTGTGCGGCTTCATCGGCGCCATGCTGATCGGCGCGCCGATCTTCGCCGCGCTCATCGGCGCCGTGATCAAATATCTGCTTACGTTCGTGGTGGTCTACATCGTCGCGTGGATCGTCGACCTGCTGGCGCCGACCTTCGGCAGCCAGAAGAATTTCGCCAATGCGCTCAAGCTGACGGTCTATTCCTACACCCCGTCATGGCTCGCCGGCATTTTCCTGCTGATACCGGGGCTGCGCTTCCTCACCATCCTCGGACTCTACGGCCTCTATCTCCTGTGGCTCGGCCTGCCGCCGCTGATGAAGACCCCGCCCGAGAAGACCATCGTCTACACGATCGCGATCGTCGTGTGCGCGATCATCCTTGCCATCCTGATCGGGCTGGTGCTGGGCGCGCTGATCGGGTTGCACGGGTTCATGTAACGGCTGGGCGCGCGCGTCGTCATTGCGAGGAGCCCGAAGGGCGACGAAGCAATCCAGGAACCGAGCCGCTGCGCCCGTTGCGCTGGATTGCTTCGCTCCGCTCGCAATGACGCGCAAATTACGGCGCGGCGAGCACCCGACGGCATTCGGCCGGCAGCTGTTTCATCAGCGGCCCACGGCGCGGCGACGGCGGTGAGGGCGGCGGGTGCAGCACGCCGGGGCTGAACCACCAGTTCAGCTCCGCGCCGCAGCCCTCGGTCTCGGCCGGGGGCGGCTGCCCATGGCAGCCGGGGTTGTCCGCCGGGCAGCGTATGCGCACGTGGAAGTGATAGTCGTGGCCCCACCACGGCCGCACCTTGTGCAGCCAGGCGCGGTCGGTGCCGGCCTCGCGGCACAGCGCCTTCTTGATCGCCGCATTGACGAAGATGCGCTCGACCA
>DASZJC010000092.1:0-5834 GCA_035948495.1 Xanthobacteraceae bacterium
GATGCCCATTCCGGTGACGACCACGATCGGCCGTCCGGCCTTGTCGTCCGTGCCGGCCATCACGTCATCTCCTTATGCACTGCTTCGACCAATGCGAGGCCTTCGCCGCGCCAATGGCCGACGCCGGTGACGACCGCCTGGGTGAGGCTTGCGTCCATGCCTTTTTCGAGCCCGGTCCGGTCGCACGGGGGAAACAGCTCGCCGTGCGCAATCGTGAGCGCTGCGAGCGCCACGTTCATGGCGAATTGCGGCTCGGGTCCGTGCCCGACATAACTGCCGGGCGCGCGCACCGCAACCCCGGGCAGCGCGGCGAGGAACGCGCGCTCCTCGCCGGTCGCGGGCTCGGCCCCGCTCGCCCCCGAGAGCACCGCGTAGTGGCCGGCTTCGAGCGCGGGCGCGATCGTCTCCCACAGCCGGCGCAGCGACGCCGTCACCGCGCCGGGCTTGCGGTCGGAGCGATCGGAGATCGCCGCGGCCAGTCGCGCGAGCGGCTTTGCGCCGCGCGCCTGCGCGTGCGCGCGCGCCTCCATGACCAGGAACGCGCCGAGCGAAGCGGCGGCAAAGCCGCCCGCCGGCGCGCGCTCCCACACCGGCCGGTAGGGGCCTTTGAGCAGGTATCCGCCGAACTCGTACTGCGCCAGCAGATCCTTGCGCTCGCCGTTGTGCGAGCCGCCCACGAGCGCAAGCTCGCTCTGCCCGGCGAGGATGCGCGCGAGCGCGATGCGCACCGCGTCGATCCCGGCCGCCTCCTCGCCCATGAAGGTGCGCGAGGAGCCGGTGACGCCGTGCACGATCGAGATGTTGCCGGCCAAAAGATTGGACAGCTGCGCCAGGAACAGGGTCGGGCGCAGGTCGTTCATCAGCCGCTCGTTGAGATAGGCGGCCGGATCCGCCGCCTTGGGCAGGCCGGTGAGGATCGCCGCATCGACGGCAAGGTCGCGCTCGCCGCCGCCCGCCGCCACGATCATGTCGGTCTTGGCGAGCAGCTCGGGCTTGCCCTTGATGCCGGCGCTCTCCAACGCCAGGCCCGCCGCGTAGGTGCCGATGCGCTGCCACGGCTCCATCTGCCGCTGGTCGCCCCGCTTGGGAATTTGTTTGTCGAAATCGACCGGGCCGAGCGGGTGAATCACATAAGGGGCGATCGCCGTGGTGTCGGCGACGGGCTTTCCCCGCATCAGCCGTTGCCAATGGGCGTCGGGGCCTTCGCCCAGGCAGGAGAGAATGCCGATGCCGGTGATCCAGGCCTCGCGCTTGCCCTCAGCCATGGCGCGGGACCTCGAGCGGGAACGCGAGCTGGCGCGCCCATGCCTCCACGTGGGCGCGGAACTCCTCGTTCGGGAACGGCACGGTGCGGAACCTGATCTCGGCCTCGCACACCGGCTTGCCGTCGCCGGCGAGCCGCGCCTTGGTGACCGCGAAGCCGGAGCCGTCGTGCACCAGCGAGGCTTCGCCGGCGAGCCGCTCGCCCGGCATCACGAAGCGGCGGAGCTTGACGCCGTTGGCGCCGATGAAGAACGGCATGCGCTCGAACTTCATCAGCGCGATGACGAGCCAGCCCGCCGTCTGCGCCATGGCTTCGAGCAGCAGCACGCCGGGCATCAGCGGCATGCCGGGAAAGTGGCCCTGGAAAATCGTGCTCTCGGTCGGAACCGTCGCCTCGGTGCGGATCGTGCGGTCCTCAAGCGAAACGGCGAGGATGCGGTCGATCAGCTGGAAGTACTCGAGGCGCATAGGCCCGCGGTCACGCGCTCCTGGCGGCGACCAGGTCGTCGATGCGGGCGCACAGATTCTTGAGGACGAAATATTGCTCGGTCGTCGCCTTGCCGTCGTTGACTTCCTGGGTCCAGCGCTCGATCGGCAGCTTGATGCCGAACGCCTTGTCGATCGCAAACGCGATGTCGAGGAAGTCCAGGCTGTCGATGCCGAGGTCGTTGATGGCGTGGCTCTCCGGCTTGATGCTGTCGCGGGAAATGTCGTCGCAGGTCTCGGCGATGATGTTGGCGACGGTGTCGAAAGTCGAGGACATCGGCAACCCTTGGATGGTTCTGGAGCCCGCGCCCGGCCGCAGACGAGCCTCCCGGGCATGCGGCGGCCCGGGCCCGTTGACGCAGCGGTGCCCGTATAGCGAAGCGGGGGCGCAAGTTCAATGGCGGGCGCGCCGGCGACGCGGCGCCGGCGTTCCCTTGCTGCCGCCGCCGTGAAATGATCGGATAACCCGGCGGCCACGATGGTGCCGAACGGGAAGGGGAGGCGCTCATGATTTTTCGCAGGCTGTTCGTCGCGCTTGTCGCGCTCGCGGTTCTTGCACTCGCGCCGCCCGCGCACGCCCAGCCCGTGCTCAAGGTCGGCTCGACCCCGACCGGCATCCCGTTCACCTTCCTCGACACCAAGACCAACACCATCCAGGGCGTGATGGTCGATCTCGTCGCCGCGGTCGGCAAGGACGCGGGCTTTGCGGTCGCGATCGAGCCGATGCAGTTCTCCACCCTGATCGCCGCGCTCACCTCGAGCAAGATCGATCTCATCTCGGCGGCGATGTACATCACGCCGGCGCGCAAGGAGGTGATCGACTTCTCCGCGCCGGTCTATTCGTACGGCGAGGGCCTGGTGGTGCCGAAGACCGACGCCAGGGATTACACGGCGCTTGCCGACCTGAAGGGCGAGACGGTCGGCGCCCAGGTCGGCACCGTCTATGTCGAGCCGTTGAAGAAGACCGGCCTGTTCGCCGAGGTGAAAATCTACGACACCATTCCCGACATCCTGCGCGACGTGAACACCGGCCGGCTCAAGGCGGGTTTCGCCGACTATCCGATCCTCGCCTACAACCTGCAGCAGGGCCTGTTCCCCGAGGTGCGGCTGGTGAAGACCTACCACGCGACCATCCTCGGCTCGATCGGCATCGGCGTGCGCAAGAGCGACGGCGATCTGCTCAAGAAGATCGACGCCTCGCTTGCCAAGCTGAAGGCCGACGGCACGCTGAAACAAATATTGGCGAAGTGGGGATTGGAGTGAGTTTTTTGTCTGGCGTTGCCGCGCCGCAAGACCACCCTCCCCTGGAGGCGGAGGGTCGGCGCGCGAAGCGCGCCGGGGTGGGGTGAAGGCAACAGGCAATGCATTTGCTATGAGGCTGTCACCCCCACCCGACCGCCTCCGCTTCGCTGCGGCGGTCGACCTCCCCCCTCCAGGGGGAGGTAAAGCGCGCGCGTTGCGGCGTCGATTTGCTAAATGCGATTGCCTTCCCCCGCAAGCTGGGGAGCGATAAAGCAAGATGCAGCGCTTCATCGCCGATGCCGTCGAGTTCATGCCCATTCTGCTGCTGGGCGTGCGCAACACCATCGTGGTGACGATCGGCTCGCTCCTGCTCTCGACCGTGCTCGGTTTGATGTGGGCGCTGATGCGAGTGTCCGGCATCCGCGCGCTCTCCGCCATCGCCATCGTCGTCGTCAACGTCATCCGCGGCATCCCGATCATCGTGCAGTTGTTCTACATCTATTTCGTGCTGCCCGATTTCGGCGTCACGCTGACCGCGCTGCAAGCCGCGATCATCGGCCTCGGCATCGCCTATTCGGCCTACCAGTCGGAGAACTTCCGCGCCGGCATCGAGGCGATCGACCGCGGGCAGATGGAGGCGGCGCACTCGATCGGCATGGGCTGGACCATGACCATGCGCCGCGTGGTGCTGCCGCAGGCGGTCCGGATCATGCTGCCGCCTTACGGGAACATCATGATCATGATGCTCAAGGATTCCTCGCAGGCCTCCACCATCACGGTCGGCGAGCTTGCCCTGCAGGGCAAGCTGATCGCCTCGTCGACGTTCAAGAACACCACGGTGTTCACGCTGGTGGCGGCGCTTTATCTCGTCATGAGCGTGCCTCTCATGGTGCTGGTCGGCTGGCTGGAACGGCGGTTCGGGCGCAAGTGACGCGATGATCGAGCTTGCCGGCGTGCATTTGTCCCTCCCCTGCAGGGGGAGGGTGGACGCCATCGCGCAGCGATGGCGTCCGGGTGGGGGCTCTTGCGATGGCTAACGAACGCGCGCGTCAGCTGCGCAAATCGATGACCCGCCAGGAGGTGAAGCTGTGGGTGCATTTGCGCTCGTGGCGTTCGCGCGGATTCCATTTTCGCCGGCAGGCGCCGCGCGATGGATACATCGCCGATTTCGTGTGTCTGCGGGCCGGCGTGGTGGTCGAGGTCGACGGCGGGCAGCATAACTTCGAACGGAACCAGAAAAGGGACCGAGAGCGGGACCGGTATTTTGCCGCGCGCGCCCTCAAAGTCTTGCGCTACTGGAACAATGAGATTGATCGTAATCTCGAAGGCGTGCTCATGGATATCGATCGTGTGCTTATGGAGCACGGGCCGCCCCCCACCCGACGCCGCGCTGACGCGCGGCGCCACCCTCCCCCTGCGGGGGAGGGATGAAGCGGGGGCGCAAGTGACGCGATGATCGAGCTTGCCGGCGTGCACAAGAGCTTCGGCGCCCATCACGTCATCCGCGGCTTTGCGGCGAGCGTCGCCAAGGGCGAGGTCGTGTGCGTGATCGGCCCGTCCGGCGCCGGCAAGTCGACCATCCTGCGCTGCATCAACGGTCTCGAAGGCTACGACCGCGGCGAAATCCGCATCGACGGCACGCTGGTCGATTGCACCGACCGCTCGATCCGCGCCATCCGCACCCAGGTCTCCATGGTGTTCCAGCGCTTCAATCTGTTTCCTCACCGCACCGCGCTCGAGAACGTGATCGAGGGGCCGATCTACGTGAAGAAGGAGCCGCGCGCGGACGCGGTGCGGCGCGGGCGGGCGCTGCTCGCGCGCGTCGGCCTCGCCGACAAGGAGCACGCCTATCCGCCGGCGCTCTCCGGCGGCCAGCAGCAGCGGGTCGCCATCGCCCGCGCGCTCGCCATGCAGCCCAAGGCGATCTTGTTCGACGAGCCCACCTCCTCGCTCGATCCCGAGCTGGTCGGCGAGGTGCTCGCGGTGATGCGCTCGCTCGCCGAGGAGGGCATGACCATGATCGTCGTCACCCACGAGATGGGTTTCGCCAAGGAGGTCGCCGACCGGGTGCTGTTCCTCGATCAGGGCGTTATCGCGGAGGAGGGGAGCGCGCGCGACCTCTTGACCAATCCGCGCAATCCCCGCACCCAGGATTTCCTGCGCCGCGTGCTCCATCCCATGTGACCGGCCATGGCCGACCCGTTCCCGCTCGCACCGTCCCTGTGGACCGCGACCGCGCCGCCCGCGCCGCCGACCCCGCCGCTCGAATCCTCCGCCCGCGCGGACGTGTGCGTGATCGGCGCCGGCTACGCCGGCCTCGCGACCGCGCTGGCGCTTGCCGAGCGCGGCGTGCGCACGATCGTGCTCGAAGCGCGTGAGCCCGGCTGGGGCGGTTCCGGGCGCAACGGCGGCCAGGTGATCCCCGGGCTCAAGTACGATCCCGACGAGCTCGAGGCCATGTTCGGTCCCGAGCGCGGCCCGCGCCTCGTCGATTTCGCCGGCCGGGCGGCCGACGCGGTGTTCGACCTGATCGCGCGCTATTCGCTGGACGTGCCGCACGCGCGCAACGGCTGGATCCAGGGCGCCCATTCGCGCGCGAGCGTCGAGCTGGTCAAGCGCCGCGCGGGAGAATGGGAGCGCCGCGGCGCGCCGGTCGCCTTCCTCGACAAGGCGGAGACCGACCGCCACCTCGGCACCACCCAATATCTCGCGAGCTGGATCGACCGGCGCGGCGGCGCGGTGCAGCCGCTCGCCTATGCGCGCGGCCTGGTGCGGGCGGCGCTCGCGGCCGGCGCCGCGATCCACGGGGAAAGCCCGGCGACGGCGCTCGAGCGCCGCGACGG
>DASZJC010000093.1:0-2072 GCA_035948495.1 Xanthobacteraceae bacterium
CCGACCCGGGTCGCCACCACCATCACGGTCAATCCGGTCAGCGCCTCGATCCTCGCCGCCGTCATCCTCGGCGAGCCGATCGGGCTCAACCTCGTGCTCGGCATCGGCGCGGTGCTGTGCGGAATCTGGGTCGCCGCGACCTAACGCCGCGCGGCGGATACCCCGCTGACCTTGCGAAGAAAAAAAGAGCAGGGCCAAGGCCCTGCTCGGATTTCTTGACATCGGCCCGTGATCCCCGGCGTTTGACTGAAACGAACGGACTCGTCGTCGGGGGTGGCTGCGGAGTATCGCGCCGGCGGGCTCTTCCTCCCAAGACTTGGACCTGTACTCGGACCACGGACGTGGACCGCAGGAAGCCGTTTTGATCGGCCATGACCCTGCGGCCGGTACGCTATACGACCTCGCGTTTCCAAATCAAGCGGGACGCAACCACACAAGGACGTGACGCCGACGCCACCAACGCCGATGGCCCCGGCGGACGAATGGGCCATCGCCGCAACTCTCGCGCGCCGCTGCGACACCGTGATGACGGTAAGCCGGCCGTGGAAGGCGTTGTCGCCCCTTGTGTTTTCGTCGTCGATCCGGTTTGTCTCGCAGGCCTTCCCCCGTAGCCTCGCGAATCGCGAGTTCGCCCGCCGATGCGCCTGTCCCGCTTCTTCCTGCCGATCCTGCGCGACACGCCCAAGGAGGCGGAAATCGTGTCGCACCGGTTGATGCTGCGTGCCGGCATGGTCCGCCAGGAAGCCGCGGGGATCTACGCGTTCCTGCCGCTCGGCCTGCGGGTGCTCAAGAAGATCGAGCAGATCGTGCGCGAGGAGCAGGACCGGTCCGGCGCCAACGAGCTGTTGATGCCGACCATCCAGCCCGCCGAGCTGTGGCGCGAAAGCGGGCGTTACGAGGACTACGGCAAGGAGATGCTGCGCATTGCCGACCGGCACGAGCGCGACATGGTGTTCGGCCCCACCAACGAGGAAATGATCACCGAAATCTTCCGCGCCTACGTGCGGTCCTACAAGGACCTGCCGCTCAATCTCTATCACATCCAGTGGAAGTTCCGCGACGAGATCCGGCCGCGCTTCGGCGTCATGCGCTCGCGCGAGTTCCTGATGAAGGACGCCTATTCGTTCGACCTCGACGAGGCCGGCGCCCGGCACGCCTATAACCGCATGTTCGTCGCCTATCTGCGCACCTTCGCGCGGATGGGCCTCAAATCCATCCCGATGGTCGCCGACACCGGCCCGATCGGCGGTAACCTCAGCCACGAGTTCATCATCCTCGCCGAGACCGGCGAGAGCGAAGTGTACTGCCACCGCGACTACCTGGATTTTCCGGTCCCGGGGGAGGACGTCGATTTCGACAGCGTCGCGGATCTCCGGCGCATCGTCGACAAGTGGACCTCGCTCTATGCCGCCACGTCGGAGAAGCACGACCCGGCGGCATTCGCCCGCCTCCCGGCCGACCGGCAGGTCTCCGCGCGCGGCATCGAAGTGGGGCACATCTTCTATTTCGGCACCAAGTACTCGCTGCCCATGAAGGCGGTGGTGAGCGGGCCGGACGGGGCCGAGCACCCGGTCCACATGGGCTCCTACGGCATCGGGCCCAGCCGCCTGGTCGCCGCGATCATCGAGGCGTTCCACGACGACGCCGGCATCAAGTGGCCGGAGGCGGTGGCCCCGTTCAAGGCGATCGTCCTCAATCTCAAGGTGGGCGACGGCGCCACCGACGCGGCGAGCGAAGGGCTCTACAAGGCCCTGGGCGCGCGGGGCGTGGAGGTGCTCTACCACGACCGCGACGAGCGGCCGGGGGCGAAATTCGCCGTCGCCGACCTCATCGGCATCCCCTGGCAGGTCATGGTCGGCCCGCGCGGCCTTGCCGAGGGCAAGGTCGAGGTCAAGTCGCGCGCCGACGGCGCCCGCGAGCTGATGAGCCCGGCCGATGCCATCGAGCGGCTGGCGGGATAAAGATCTGTAGGGGCCGCAAATTAGGGCTGGCTTGAATCCGCCTGAATCGGGTGAAACTTCGACAGGCTTGCCGCAACACGGATAGGAACCCGGAATTGGACGCACGAGCGG
>DASZJC010000094.1:0-3450 GCA_035948495.1 Xanthobacteraceae bacterium
CGGCGGTTCTTCTATCTGCCGTTCATGCACGCGGAGAACCTGGCGGACCAGGAGCGCTGCATCGCGCTGTGCCGCGCAGCCGGCGACGAGGAGGGCGTGAAGCACGCGCAAATCCACGCCGACATCATCCGCCGGTTCGGCCGCTTTCCGCACCGCAACCGTATGCTTGAGCGCGCAACGACGGCGGACGAGCAGGCGTTCCTCGACGGCGGCGGGTTCGCCGGGTGACCGCGGGCGCTTGATTCTGCTGGGCTTTTGCCGCTCCCCGGCGACTTTGACCGATCGACCCAACCGAACGTTAAGGCCTTTGGGTTATGGGACCGCCATGTCGATCATCGGTTCGCAAGGGGCCTCGGGCGCGTCCGCCCGGCTGGCGCCGGCCACCCTCTACGGGCGCGCCCGCGCTTGGCTCGGCGACCACAGCGACCACAGGCTCGCCCAACGCATGGCGGGCAACGCCTTCCTCATCCGCATCGCCAGCGCGCTCCTCGTCTATGTCACGCAGGTGCTGCTGGCGCGCTGGATGGGCGAGTTCGAGTTCGGCATCTACGTCTATGTCTGGACCTGGGTGCTGCTCATCGGCGCCCTGGTCGATTTCGGCCTCGCCTCGGCGGCGCAGCGGTTCATCCCGGAATATCTCGGCCTGCGCACGTTCGCGCTGCTGCGCGGGTTTCTCTCCGGCAGCCGCTGGCTCACCCTTGCGATCGCCACCGCGATCGCCGGCATCGGCGCGCTCGGCATCCACGTGTTCGAGCCGTGGGTCGGCCGCTACGAGATCGTGCCGCTCTATCTCGCCTGCCTGTCGCTGCCGTTCTTCGCGCTGACCCACATGCAGGAAGGCATCGCGCGCGCCTACGGCTGGGTCAATCTGGCGCTGCTGCCGCCCTACGTCGTGCGCTCGCTCCTGCTCATCGTCGTGATGGCCGTCGCCTACGCGTCCGGCTTTGCCGCCGACGCGACAACGGCGATGACCGCGGCGGTGATCGCCACCTGGGTGACGGCGATCGTCCAGCTCGTCATGCTCGACCGCCGGCTCGGCAGCACGGTCGAGCCGGGGCCGAAGGCCTACGAGGCCGCGACCTGGTTCTTGACCGCGGTCCCGATCTTCATGGTCGAGGGCTTCTATTTCCTGCTCACCTATACCGACGTGCTGGTGCTCCAGCAGTTCCGCTCGCCGGAGGAAGTCGCCATCTACTACGCCGCCGCCAAGACCCTGGCGCTGGTGACGTTCGTGCATTATTCCGTCGCCGCGGCGACCACGCAAAAGTTCACCGAATATCACGTGCGCGGCGACCGTGCGAAGCTCGCCGCCTTCCTGTCCGAGTCGATCCGCTGGACGTTCTGGCCCTCGCTCGCCGCCACCGCCGCGATCCTCGCGCTCGGCCGTCCGTTCCTGTGGCTGTTCGGCCCGCGCTTCCTCGACGGCTATTCGCTGATGTTCATCCTCGCGGTCGGGCCGCTGGCGCGCTCCGCGATCGGGCCGGTCGAGCGGCTCCTCAACATGGTGGGCGAGCAGCGCGCGTGCGCGCTGGTGTATGGCGGCGCCTTCGCGTTCAACTTCGTGGCCTGCGTGGTGCTCATCCCGCGCTTCGGCGGTTACGGCGCCGCCGTCGCCACCGCGGCCGCGGTGCTGGTCGAATCGTCGCTGCTGTTCTGGGTGACCAAGCGGCGGCTGGGATTGCATGTGTTCATTTGGAGGCCGCGAATAGCGGAAATCGGCGAATAGTGAGTAGCGAATAGTGAGAAGTCCGCTCTTTCTATTCGCTACTCGCTATTGGCTATTCGCCGCTTCTCCTCACGCTCTGTCGCGCAGCAATCGCCTGATCACCTTCCCGGTCGTCGTCATCGGCATCGTGTCGATGAAGGCGATCTCGCGCGGGTATTCGTGCGCAGAGAGGCGCGTGCGCACGAAATTGCGGATGTCGGCGGCGAGCGCCTCGGAGGGCGCGTGCTCGGGCTTGAGCACGATGAAGGCCTTGACGATCTCGGTGCGCACCGGATCGGGCTTGCCGATCGCGGCGGCGAGCGCCACCGCCGGATGGCGGATCAAACAATCCTCGATCTCGCCGGGACCGATGCGATAGCCGGCCGAGGTGATGACGTCGTCGTCGCGCCCGACGAAATGGAAATAGCCGTCCTCGTCGACGATGCCCTGGTCGCCGGTCGTCATCCAGTCGCCGACGAACTTCTCGCGCGTTGCGTCCGGCCGCTGCCAATATTCGAGGAACATCACCGGATCGGGCCGCCGCACCGCGATCTGGCCGAGTTCGCCCGACTGCGCCCGCGTTCCGTCCGGGCGGATCACCGCCACCGCGTGGCCGGGCACCGGCTTGCCCATGGCGCCGGGCCGCGACACGCCCAGCATGGCGCAGGACGCGAGCACCAGGTTGCACTCGCTCTGGCCGTAGAACTCGTTGATCACGAGCCCGAACGCCGCGCGGCCCCAGTCGTAGGTCTCGGCGCCGAGCGATTCGCCGCCGGAGCCGAGCGTGCGCAGCTTGAGACCGTGGCGCCCGCGCGGGCTCGGCGCGCTGCGCAGCATGCGCAGCGCGGTCGGCGGGATGAAGGCGTTGCGCACGCCGGTGCGCGCCATCAGCGCGAAGGCCTCTTCCGGATCGAACTTGTCGAAGCGGCGCGCCACCACCGGCACGCCGTGATGCAGGCTCGGCAGCAGCACGTCGAGGAGCCCGCCGGCCCAGGCCCAGTCGGCCGGCGTCCAGAACAGATCGCCCGGCTGGGGGAAGAAGTCGTGCGGCAGCTCGACGCCCGGCAGATGGCCGAGCAGCACGCGGTGGGCGTGCAGCGCGCCTTTGGGTTGCCCGGTGGTGCCGGACGTGTAGATCATCATCGCCGGATCGTCGGCGGCAGTCGGCTCCGGCGTGAAATCGGGCGACGCGTGCGCGATCGTTTCCGCGAACCCGAGCGCGCCGTCATCAGCGCCGTCGAGCGAGAGCACGAGCCTGAGGTCCGGCGCCTCGGCGCGGATGGCGGCGATCTTGGCGGCGCCGGCCGCGTTCGTCACCAGCGCGGCGGCGCCGGAGTTCTGCAGCCGATAGGCGAGCGCATCGACCCCGAACACCACCGCGACCGGCAGCGCGATGGCGCCGAGCTTGTAGATCGCGACGTGGCTCGCCACCACCTCGGGCGCCTGCGGCAGCAGAATGGCGACGCGGTCGCCGCGCTTGACGCCATGGGCGCGCAGCACGTTGGCGAGGCGGTTCGAGGTCTCGCGCAGCCAGCCGAACGAGATCTCCTCGGCGGTGCCGTCCGCCCGCACATGCACGATTGCCGTGCGGCGCGGATCGGCCGCCGCCCAGCGGTCGCACACGTCGACGCCGATGTTGTAGGCGGCCGGCACCTGCCAGCGGAATTGCCGGGTGAGCTCGGGATAATCGCGGATCGCTGGAAGCATGGTTTCGGCCCGAAAAACGGCCGCAAGCTAGTCGGGCA
>DASZJC010000095.1:0-10396 GCA_035948495.1 Xanthobacteraceae bacterium
GGCGAAATCCAATTATTGGCATGAGCCATGAGCAAGGCGCGTAAAGCCAAGTACAAGATCGGGCAGATCGTGCGGCATCGGCTCTATCCGTTCCGCGGCGTCGTCTTCGACGTCGATCCGACCTTCAGCAATACCGAGGAATGGTGGCAGTCGATCCCGGCCGAGGTGCGGCCGCACAAGGATCAGCCGTTCTACCACCTGTTCGCCGAGAACGCGGAGACCGAGTACATCGCCTATGTGTCGGAGCAGAACCTGCTTCCCGACACGTCCGGCGAACCGATCCGCCATCCGCAGGTGGCCGAAGAGTTCGAGCCCGACGGCAAGGGCAGCTTCCGGCCACGCAACGCGCAGCTCAATTGAGTCATTTGTGTTGACTCGTCATGCCTCGCGCAGGCGGGGCATCCAGTACACCCAACTCTGCGTTTTTGCTGAAAGGTCCGTGATTACTGGATCGCCCGTTTTCGCAGGCGATGACGAGGCGCGGGGTTATTTAGTCGTCCAGGTGCGAACGATAACGGGCCAAACTAAGCAAATGGCCGGGACGAACCCGGCCACTACAACGTCGAAACAGGCCGCGCGATGGCTATTTGGTCGCCGGCGGCTGCATCTTCTTCTGCGCTTCTTCGCCGCGCTTGAGCAGCTCGTCCTGCATCTTCTTCTGCGCTTCCTTGCGCTGCTCCTCCAGCACCTTGGGATCGGTGGGCGGGCCGTCATGCGCCTTGCCGAAGTCGGCAAGCGGCAGGAGATAGCTCACCGTCTGTTTCTGGTCGTTGATCGCCTGGATTTGCAGGGTCTGTCCGGCCTTGAGCTTGTTGACGAAGTCCTCGGTGACCTCGTGCTGCGCCATGCAGAATTCCGGGGCGCAAATGATGAACGGCCCGTCGCTCGGCGGATTGGAATCGACGGTCACGCGCGTTCCCGGCGGAAGCAGCAGGCGGGTCGGCAGGATCAGCTGCAGAATCTTCTTCTGCTCGCCCGCCATTTCGATGAGCGCGGCCGCGGCCACGAACTGGCCGGACTCCATATGGGCTTCCTTCATCGTCTGGCAGAGTTCCTTGGCATTGGGGTCCTGCGGATTCTTTCCGCACAATTTGACCCAGGCCGAGTAGACGAGAGGAATTTGCTGCGGCTGGCCCGCGGCGGCCGCCGGCGGAGCGGGTTGCTGCGGCGCGGCTTGCGCCGGGGCGGGCGCCGGCTGTTTGGCGGGTTGCTTCGGCTGCGCCTTCTTGGCAGGTGCGGGCGGCGGCGCTTGCGCGCGCACGCCCGCGGCGCCCACGAAGGCGAAGGCTGCCGTTGCCGCGAGCACGGCGAACGTGCGTGCCGCCGAGCGAGCCGGCGCGAACGCGATCCGAAAGTCCATGACTGATCCTTTTCCGCCCGCTCGCGCTCGATCCGCCGCCTCGAGGCGCAGCCCAATGCTTCAGGCTATTCCGCAGGCTGTCTCTTCGCCAATTACGGCGACAACGTGACGCCCCCGCAGGCAGTAATATCCCAATTTTGGTCGTGTTTCCAGCCTTGGGCGCAGGCGCCGACCGCACGGAACATGTGGGACCGTTGTGATAAATTGCGCCGGTGCTGACCGAGTCGAGCCCGCCCCTTTGAGCGCAGCAGCTGCGCGGCCGTGCGTCTTTTCGGCGCGCCCGTTGCGGCGAAGCGTGATGCTCGCGGCGGGCCTGTGCGCCATCGTTTTGCTGCGCGCCGGAGGCTGCTTCGCGGCCGAGGCGGCGGCCATCGCCATGCATGGCCGGCCCGCGTACGGCGCCGATTTCGATCACTTCGCTTACGTCAATCCGGCGGCCCCCAAGGGCGGGCGCCTCGTCGAGGGCGTGCTCGGCACTTTCGACAGCCTCAATCCCTTGATCGTCAAAGGGCTCGCGCCGCAGCAGATCCGCGGCTACGTGATCGAAAGTTTGATGACGCGCGGCTACAACGAACCGTTCACCCTCTATGGCCTCCTCGCCCAGACCATCGACACCGATGCCGCGCGCAGCTTCGTTACGTTCACGCTCGACCCGGCCGCGCGCTTTTCCGACGGAACACCGGTCACGCCCGCGGACGTGATCTTTTCTTGGGACCTGCTGCGGCAGAAGGGCCGTCCCAACATGCGCGGCTATTACCGCAAGGTCGTCAAGGCCGAGCAGATCGGCGAACGCGGCGTCCGCTTCGACCTCGCCGGTTCCGGCGACCGCGAGTTGCCGCTGATCCTCGCGCTCATGCCGGTGCTGGCAAAGCACGCCGTCGACCCGGAACGGTTCGAGCAGACCTCGTTCGTGCCTCCGGTCGGCAGCGGGCCCTACGTCGTGAGCGCGGTCGACCCCGGCAAGAGCGTCACGCTCGAGCGCAACCGCGACTATTGGGGACAAGGGCTCGCGGTCAACCGCGGCCTGTGGAACTTCGACGAAGTCCGCTTCGATTTCTACCGCGACGCCAACGTTCACTTCGATGCTTTCAAGCGCGGCCTCTACGACCTGCGCGAGGAGACCGACCCGGCGCGCTGGAAGACCGGTTACGACTTTGCCGCCGTGCGCGACGGGCGCGTCGTCCAGGAAGCCCTGCCCAACGGCCAGCCCAAGGGGATGAACGGCTTCGTGTTCAATACGCGCCGGCCGCTGTTTGCCGACATCCGCGTGCGCGAAGCGATCGGGTTGCTGTTCGATTTCCAGTGGATCAATCGCAATTATTTTTTCGATCTCTACCGGCGCACGGGAAGCTACTTCGAAGGCTCCGAGCTCTCGGCGCTGGGCCGGCCGGCCGACGCGTACGAGCAGAAGCTGCTTGCCGCCTTTCCGGACGCCGTGCGGCCCGACGTGATGGCGGGCACGTGGGCGCCGTCGGTCACCGACGGCTCGGGCCGCGACCGCGAGGTGCTCAAGCGCGCGCTGGGGTTGCTCTCCGCCGCCGGCTACGACCTCAAAGGCACCGAGTTGCGCGAGCGCTCGAGCGGACGCCCGTTTGCCTTCGAGATTTTGGTGACGACCAGGGACAAGGAGCGGCTGGCGCTGGCGTTTGCGCGCGACCTCAAGCGCGCCGGCATCGCCGCGACGGTGCGCCAGCTCGACGCGATCGAGTACGAGCAGCGTATCGAGACGTTCGATTTCGACATGATCGAATTTTGGTGGGATCAGTCGCTTTCCCCCGGCAACGAGCAAAGTTTCTATTTCGGATCGGCTGCGGCGGACGCCAACGGCTCGCGCAACTACATGGGCGCCAAAAACCCGGCGATCGACGCCACGATCGCCGCGATGCTGCAGGCGGACGGCCAGGTGGATTTCGTGTCGGCGGTGCGCGCCCTCGATCGTGTGCTGATATCCGGCTTCTACGTCGTGCCGCTGTTTCACACGCCCGACCAGTGGATCGCCCGCTGGACCTACATCGAACGTCCGGCCAAGACCTCGCTGTCCGGCTATCTGCCGGAAACGTGGTGGCATCAGCCGCCGCACCAATGAGAGAATGGCCTAGTGCCGCGAACCCGAAGTTCGCACGAGATTGCGGCAAGTGCGGTTGCGAACTTCGGGTTCAAAGCGGCACTAGAATCATTGATTAACTAGTGTCCCTTTGATTCCGAAGTTCGCATCAGAGGGTCAGCAAGGTTGTGCGAACTTCGGAATCGGGACACTAGAGGGCCACGTGATTCTTGGCGCAACCAACGGGACACCCGATCATCCGACCGCGCAGCGGGACGGCGGGCCGACCCTCGACGACCTGTTCCGCCGCGCCGTCGAAGCGCGAGCGGAAGCGCCCGCCCTCATCGATCCGCCCGACCGGGAGAGCTTCACCGACGGCACGCCCCGGCGCCTGACCTGGGCCGAGGCCGATCGCGTCGTCTCGGCAATCGCCAACCTGCTCAAGTCGCTCGGCCTGCCGGCCGGCGCGATCGTCGCGCTGCAATTGCCGAACACGGTCGAGGGCGTGCTGGCGCTCATGGGCGTGCTGCGCGTCGGACTGATCGCGGCGCCGCTGCCGCTGCTGTGGCGGCAGGCGGAAACCTGCGCGGCGCTCGGGCGGGTGGGCGCACGCGCCCTCGTGTCGTGCCGCCGGGTTGGCGATGTCGATCACGCCGAGCTTGCCATGCATGTGGCGGCGGAGACCTTCGCGATCCGGTTCGTGTGCGCCTTCGGCCGCGCGCTTCCCGACGGCATCATTCCGCTCGACGAGGTATTCGATTCCGCGCTGCCGGCGCCCCCTCCTCCGCTCGACCGGTTGGCCGATCCCGCCGGGCGCATCGCCGTCCTGACGTTCGACGTCGGCGCCGATGGTCTGGTGCCGGTGGCGCGCAGCCATCGCGAGCTTGTTGCCGCCGGTGAAGCCGTCGCCGGCATGGCCGGCATCGCGTCCGGCGCCACGCTGCTGGGCGCCTTGATGACCGCCTCGTTCGCCGGCCTCGGCTCGACCGTCGTGCCGTGGCTGCTCTGCGGCGGGACCCTGTGGCTGCATCAGCCCTTCAACCCGGCCGTGCTGGCGGCGCAACGCTGCGACGTAGCGGTCCTCCCCGCTCCCTTGTTGCCGCGCTTTGTGGAGGCCGGGCTGATCGGTTCGCCGGCGCCTGAAACCATCCTGGCGGTTTGGCGCGCGCCGGAACGGATGCGCACGGGGGCGGCTTGGCTCGGCCGCGACAGCGTCGTCGTCGACGTGCCGGTGTTCGGGGAAATCGGCTTGGTCGCGCTGCGCCGCGGCGCGGACGGCATGGCCGCGGGACTGCCGGCGATGCAGACCCCGCCGAGCGGGGCGCCGACCGCCGCCATCGAACTCATGCGCGGCGCGTCCGGCACCCTCGCCATGCGCGGCGCCATGGTGCCTGCTCATCCGTGCCCGCCTGGAAGTCCACGCGGCGAGCAGTTCAACCTGAAGATCGGCGCGGATGGTTTCGTCGATACCTTGTTTCCGTGCCACCTCGAGCGCGAGACCGGGCGGCTCGTCGTCGACGGGCCGCCGGCCGGCATCGTGAGCGTCGGCGGCTACCGGTTCGCCCTGCGCGACCTGCAAGGCCTGGTCGCGCCGCTCGACCCGGATGGATCGGTGGCCGCGCTTCCCGACGTGCTCGCCGGCCATCGCCTGGCCGGGGTCGGCGGCGACCGTGGCGCCATCCGCGACAAGCTCGCCGACCAGGGCACCAATCCCCTGGTCGTCGGCGCGTTCCGCGACAAGCGGCCCGGCCGCGCCTCGGCCGCGTAGAGCATGATCCCGAAAAGGCCTGCCCCGGACGCGATCCGGGGTGGGTACCGGTTTCCCGCCTGCGCGAAGCCCTCGCACGGCTTGTCATTTGGCTTGATGCTTCGGCGGGCGAAGGCAGGTCGGAAAAGATCATGCTCCCCTTTAAGCCGCGGTTGCGGCCAGCCGATCCGCCGCCTACCTTCCGCGTGATCAACCGAAAGCCCGACCATGGCCCCCTCCTCCACGCTCCCTGTGATGCCGATCGACGTCGTCTCCGACGTGGTTTGCCCGTGGTGCTTCATTGGCAAGCGCCGCCTGGAAAAAGCGCTCGCGCTTGCGCCCGACATTCCGGTGGACGTGCGCTGGCACCCGTATTTCCTCAACGATTGGGTGCCGCGCGAGGGCATCGATCGGAAGACCTATCTCGAAACCAAGTTCGGCTCGGTCGAACGCTATGCCGGCATGGCGCGCCGCGTGGAGCAGGCGGCGGCGGAGGAAGGCCTCGTCTATGCGCTCGACAAGATTTCTCGCCAGCCCAACACGCTCGACTGCCACCGGCTGATCCTGTGGGCGCGCAACGCCGGCGCGGCGACGCGCATGAAGCAGCGGCTGATGGAACGTTATTTCGCCGAAGGCGCCGACCTCTCGGACCGCGACGTGCTGGTCAAGGCCGCGGTCGACTGCGGCATGGACGGCGATCTGGTCCGCAACCTGCTCGAGAGCGACGCGGACGTCGAGCGGGTCACCCGTGAAGCGGAAAGCGCCAAAGAGGCCGGCATCGACGGGGTGCCGTGCTTCATCTTCGGCAACGCGCTCGCGGTCTCCGGCGCGCAGTCGCCGGAATATCTCGCCGACGCGATCAAACGCGCCTCCGCCGAATACGCCCGCCGCAGCGAGCAGCAAGTCGAGCCTGCGCAGGCCGGCTGATCGCGGAAGCGGCGCGCCGGCCACGGCGATGCGCGCAAGGAGGGCGACGTGAGCCAAGGCGTCCTCAAGCGCGTCCGCACCGAAACGTTGGAGATCGCCTACGAGGAGAGCGGCCCAGCGGACGGTGCGCCGGTGCTGCTGATGCACGGTTTCCCCTACGACCCGCGCGGCTATGACGAAGTTGTGCCGCCGCTCGTCGCTGCTAAATGCCGCGTGGTCGTTCCCTATCTGCGCGGCTATGGCCCCACCCGTTTTCTGTCGGCCGACACCCCGCGATCCGGGCAACAGGCGGCCTTGGGCAGGGACCTGCGCGACCTCCTTGATGCGCTGCGCATCGAGCGCGCGGCGCTCGCCGGCTACGACTGGGGCGGTCGCGCCGCGTGCATCGTCGCCGCGCTGTGGCCGCAGCGCGCGCGCTGCCTGGTGACGGGCGCCGGCTACAACATCCAGAACATCGCCGCCGCGGCGAAGCCGCTGCCGCCCGAGCAGGAATACCGGTTCTGGTATCAGTACTACTTCCACACCGAGCGCGGGCGCGCCGGGCTTGCCGCCAACCGGCGCGAATTCTGCCGGCTGTTGTGGCGGCTGTGGTCGCCCAATTGGCCGTTCGATAACGCCACCTACGCGCGGACCGCCGCCTCGTTCGACAACCCCGATTTCGTCGACGTCGTCATCCAGTCCTACCGCCACCGCTACGGCTATGCGGCGGGCGACCCGGCGCTCGAGCCGATCGAACAAGCGCTGGCGGCGCAGCCGAAAATCGCCGTCCCCACGATCGCGCTGCATGGCGCCGCCTCGGGGGTCGGTCCGCCGGCGCAGTCGGAACAGCATGCGCGGTTCTTCACGGGGCCCTATCAGCGCCGGGTGGTCCCGGTCGCCGGCCATTATCTGCCGGCGGAAGTGCCGCGCCAGTTCGCCGACGCCGTGCTCGAGCTTGTCGCCGGATGATAACGCCCGGCGTGGCTCCAGGGCGGCATGTTCCGTGCTAGGTTGATCGAGTTTGGCGGCTGGTCCAACCGCCTGCAAAACAAAGATGCCATTCGCTGGGGAGGGTCACGATGAACGCCGACGTCGAGCGGACGACCATTCGTAAAATCTATCTGCGCCTGCTGCCATTGCTGTTCTTGGCGTATTTCGTCTGTTACCTCGACCGCATCAACGTCGGCTTCGCCGCGCTGACCATGAACAAGGACTTGGGCTTCACCGCCACGGTCTATGCGCTCGGCGCCACCGCGTTCTTCTGGGGCTATTGCCTGTTCGAGATTCCGAGCAACATCGTGCTCGAGAAGATCGGCGCGCGGGTCTGGATCGCCCGCATCATGATCACTTGGGGCCTGTTCTCCGCCGCGACCGCTTTCGTCGCCGGCTCGACCAGCTTCGCGACCGTGCGCTTCTTCCTCGGCGTGTGCGAAGCGGGCTTTTTCCCCGGCATGATCCTCTATTTCACCTATTGGTTCCCGGCGCGCTATCGCGGGCGGGTGGTCGGCTGGTTCATGACCGCGATCCCGATTGCGATCTTCCTCGGCGGGCCGATCTCGACCTCGTTGCTGGTCGCGCTCGACGGCCTCCTCGGACTCGCCGGCTGGCGCTGGCTGTTCCTGTGCGAGGCGGCGCCGGCGGTGATCCTCGGCATCGCGGTGCTGTTCTATCTGACCGATCGACCGGCGAAGGCCCATTGGCTCGAGCCGCACGAGCGCGATTGGCTCATCGCGGAACTCGCCGCCGAACGCAGCGCGGTCGAGCAGGTTCGCGTGTATTCCGTGCTCCAGTCGCTTCTCAATCTGCGCGTCCTGGCGCTGTCGGTGATCTATCTGGGAATCGGCACGGCGAGCCTCGGCCTCGTCCTCTTTCTGCCCCAGATGATCAAGCAGCTCGGAGTCTCGACCCTGATGACCGGTTTCGTGTCGGCGATACCCTACGTCGTCGGCACCGTCGGCATGATCGTGTGCGGTTACATCACCGACCACATGCTCGAGCGCCGCTGGAACCTGTTCTTCACCTGCCTCGCGGGCGCGATCGGATTGTTCGCGGCCGCGCTGCTCAGCGGCAGTCTCTGGGCGCTCGCCGGCTTGTCGGTGGCGACCGTCGGCTTCTACGGGATGAAGACGTCATTCTGGCCGCTGCCCTCGACCTTCCTGAGCGGCACGGCGGCTGCGGCCGCAATCGCCGCGATCAACTCGCTCGGAAATCTCGGCGGCCTGATCGGCCCGATCGCGGTCGGCTGGCTCAAGGACACGACCGGCACCTTCGAGGCCGGCCTCTACTTCCTGGCCGCCTGCGCCCTGGTCTCCGCCGTCGTCACGCTCATCGCGGTGCACGAGCCGCGAGGGCAAGCCGAGTCCAAGGGCGTGGGAATGGCGCCTGCGTAGACGGCACGATCGCAGATCGACGTCGCGCCCGTCACAAACCGGGCGCACGGTCCTCCGTCCGCTTGCCTCTCCGCTACGCCGCCTTGGCCTGCTCGGCGATGCGCACGAGGCCGCTCAGGATGCGGGCGGCGCCCTTGAGCCGGTCCTCGGGGCGTTCCCAATCGGCGAAGAACACCACTTTCATGTCGGGGCGCACGCGCGCGAACGGGCCCTGATCGCGGATGAAGGCGACGAGCGCGTCCGGATGCGCGAACGTGTTGTCGCGGAAGGCAACGACCGCGCCCTTGGGGCCGGCCTCGATTTTTTCCACGTTGGCGCGGCGGCACAGCCCCTTGATCGCGACGATCTTCAAAAGATGGTCGACTTCGGGCGGCAGCGGGCCGAAGCGATCGACCAGCTCGGCGCCGAACGAGTCGATGTCGCGCTGGTCCTCGATCTCCGCGAGGCGCCGATAGAGCGCGAGCCGCACCGACAGGTCGCCGACGTAGTCCTCCGGGATGAGCACGGGCGTGCCGATCGTGATCTGCGGCGACCAGCGGTCGGCGGCCGGCGCCGCGATGCCGGCCTTGAGGCTGAGCACCGCCTCTTCGAGCATCTGCTGATAGAGTTCGAAGCCGACCTCCTGGATGTGCCCGGACTGCTCTTCGCCCAGGAGGTTGCCGGCGCCGCGGATGTCGAGGTCGTGCGAGGCGAGCTGGAACCCGGCGCCCAACGTGTCGAGTGACTGCAGCACCTTGAGGCGGCGTTCCGCCTGCGGGGTGATCTTCTTCTCCGCCGGCAACGTGAACAGCGCGTAGGCGCGCAGCTTGGCCCGCCCCACGCGTCCGCGCAGCTGATAGAGCTGGGCGAGGCCGAACATGTCGGCACGATGCACGATCAGCGTGTTGGCGGTCGGAATGTCTAGGCCGGATTCGATGATCGTGGTCGACAGCAGCACGTCGTACTTGCCGTCGTAGAAGGCCGACATGATGTCGTCGAGCGCCGACGCCGGCATCTGCCCGTGGGCGACCGCGACGCGCACCTCCGGCACGTTCTTGTCGAGATAATCCTTGGCGCCGGCGATGTCTTCGATGCGCGGGCAGACGTAGAACGCCTGGCCGCCGCGGTAGCGCTCGCGCAGCAGCGCCTCGCGCACGATCAGCGGATCGAACGGCGACACGAAGGTGCGCACCGCCAGGCGGTCGATCGGCGGCGAGGCGATGAGCGAGAGTTCGCGCACGCCGGTGAGCGCGAGCTGCAGGGTGCGTGGGATCGGCGTCGCGGTCAGCGTGAGCACGTGTACCTCGGCGCGCAGCTGCTTGAGCTTTTCCTTGTGCGCCACGCCGAAATGCTGCTCCTCGTCGACGATGACGAGCCCAAGATCCTTGAAGCGCACCGATTTCGCCAGCAGCGCGTGGGTGCCGATCGCGATATCGACCCCACCCGACGCCAGCGCCTGCTTGGTCCTGGCAAGCTCGGCCGCCGACACCAGGCGCGAGGCCTGGGCGATACGCACCGGAAATCCGCGGAAGCGCTCGCTGAAGGTCCTGGTGTGCTGGCGCGCCAGCAGCGTCGTCGGCACCACGACCGCCACCTGCTTGCCGTTCATCACCGCGACGAACGCCGCGCGCAGCGCCACTTCGGTCTTGCCGAAGCCGACGTCGCCGCACACTAGGCGGTCCATCGGCCGGCCGGCGGCAAGATCGTCGAGCACCTGATCAATCGCCGCCTGCTGGTCGTCGGTCTCCTCATAAGGAAAACCGGCGCAGAACTCGTCGTAGAGGCCGTGCCCGACGACAAGGCGCGGCGCCTCGTGCACCTGGCGCTCCGCGGCGATCTTGATCAATTCCGCGGCGATCTCGCGGATGCGCCGCTTGAGCCGCGCCTTGCGCACCTGCCAGCCGGTGCCGCCCAGGCGGTCGAGTTCGACGCCCGCCTCTTCCGAGCCGTAGCGCGAGAGCAGTTCGACG
>DASZJC010000096.1:0-3236 GCA_035948495.1 Xanthobacteraceae bacterium
CGAGGCGGGCGCTCCGACCGTGCGCTCCCAGGCTGAGAAGCGCGAGGCCGAGCTGAAGGCGGGCGTGCGCGGCGATCCGCTGGTGCAGGCGGTGCTGGCGCGCTTTCCCGGCGCCGAGATCGTCAGGGTGCGCCGCCGCGGCGCCGTCGACGAACCGGCCGGCGCGGCCGGCGAAGCCGAGGCGGCGATGCCGGCTTCGGCCGACGACGAGCCGCCCTTCTTTGATGCCGGCGATCCGGTCGACGAGGATTGACAACAGATGGCCGACTTTCTCGGTTTGGCGAAGCAGGCAGCCCAGCTGCAGGCGAAAATGGAGGCGCTGCAGGCCGAGCTCGATCGCATCGAGGTCGAGGGGACGGCGGGCGGCGACCTCGTCAAGGTCCGGCTCACCGCCAAGGGCGAGCTCAAGGGCGTCACGGTCGACGCGAGCCTGTGGAAGGCGGAGGAGCGCGAGATCGCCGAGGACCTCATCATTGCCGCCCATGCGGACGCGCGGCGCAAGGCGGAAGCCCTGCTGCAGGACAAGATGAAGCAGCTCACCGGAGGGTTGCCGCTGCCGCCCGGGCTCAAGCTCTTCTGAGCGTCGCAGCGGTTTCATGCCCGCCGCCGTCGCCGGACCGGAAATCGAACGGCTGATCCAGCTGCTCGCGCGCCTGCCCGGGCTCGGCCCGCGCTCGGCGCGCCGCGCCGCGCTCTTTCTCATCAAGAAGCGCGAGTTGTTGATGACGCCGCTCGCCGCCGCGCTGCAGACGGCGCTCGACAAGATCGAGATCTGCCGCCTGTGCGGCAACATCGATACCAAGAATCCGTGCACGGTGTGCACCGACTTGAAGCGCGACCGCGCGGTGATCGTCGTCGTCGCCGACGTTGCAGACCTGTGGGCGCTCGAGCGCGCCGGCGCCATCAGCGCCCGCTATCACGTGCTCGGCGGCACGCTCTCGCCGCTCGACGGCGTCGGCCCGCAGGACCTTGCGATCGACGCGCTGATCAACCGCGTGCACGCGGAGCGCCCGAGTGAATTGATCCTCGCGCTCAACGCCACGGTCGACGGCCAGACCACCGCGCATTACATCACCGACCTGATCCAGGATACCGGCGTGAAGGTGACGCGGCTTGCCCACGGCGTGCCGGTCGGCGGCGAACTCGACTATCTTGACGAGGGCACGCTCGCGGCGGCGATCCGCCAGCGCACGGCGTTTTGACCTTATCCCTCCCCGGAACGGGGAGGGTGGCCGCGCGGAGCAATTATCGAATTAGGCGAGCACGTCGGAGCAAAGGCCAATTGAAGCCGTGCACATTGACGGTGGTGAAACAATTCCGTCTCCTAGACTAAATTTCGCAGCAGCCGCATGCCGTGCACATACCGTACGACCTCAACTCCATCGCCGATATCCCGGTAAAGGATCAGATAGCTTCCGACTGGAAAGTGCCGAACGCCTGTGGCGATGTCGTCTCGTGCAGCGCCCAGTTTGGGATTTTGCGCGAGCATGCGGCTCTTCTCCTCGAGAAGATCGAGGAGTCGATCTGCCGCTGCCGGATTGTCACGGGCGATATAGGTCCAGATTTCTATTAAATCGTCTTCAGCTCGCGCCGTGCGCCGTAGGCGTGGCGCGCGGGCATTCATGAGCGCGCCGTTCGCATGCGACGGCGGGCTTCCTTCTTGATTTGATCGATTGAGGTAAAGCGGCCAGCGCCGCTCGAAATGCCTTCCTGCCAGAGCCGCTGCAGTTCGGCGGTTGCCAACTCGCGGGTCGCCCGGCGCACATTCCACCCGCGCAACGCGTCGCGGATCACCTCGCTGGTCGAGGTGTATTCACCGGTCTCCACGGCATCTCTTACCGCGGCGATCAGCTCCGGCGTCAAAGCGACGCTAAGCTTCTGGACGTTGGACATGGGTCGATGCTCGATGCTCCTGTGGTAGGAATATAGGAGCATCAAACAGGGAAATTCAATGGCGAATAAGCGGTGGGGCAGGGCTTCGCCGCCTTTGCCCCCACCCGGGTCGCCACCCTCGCCCTGCGGGGCGGGAGTCACCCCGCCCCCTTCTCGAGCTCCGCGAAATGCCCGCGCCGCTGCAGCCAGGCGAGCAGCGCGAGGCCCGGCACCGCCACGAGCGCGCACACCGCGAAGAACCACACCCAGCCGGTCGCGGCCGCCACGTAGCCGGCGCCGGCGGAGAGATAGGTGCGGCCGACCGCGGCGAGCGCGGTCAGCAGCGCGTATTGGGTCGCGGTGTGCAGCGGGTTGCGGCACAGCGCGGACAGGTAGGCGACGAAGATCACGGTGCCGATCGCGCCGGTGAAATTTTCCGTCACGATCGCGACCGTCAGCATGACGAGGTCGTGGCCCACCACCGCCTGCCAGGAGAAGGCGAGGTTCGCGCACGCCTGCAGGATGCCGCCGATCCACAGACTGGTCGCCAGCGGATAGGCGCGCGCCACGAAGCCGCCGGCAAAGCCGCCGATCAGCGTGGCGGCAAGCCCGACGCCCTTGATGATCGCCGCGTATTCGTTGCGCGAGAAGCCGAGGTCGAGCACGAACGCCTCGATCATGATGCCGGCGAAGGCGTCGGCCAGCTTGAACAGCACCACGAAACCGAGCGCGGCGAGCGCCATGGGGCGGGTGAGGAAATCCTGGAACGCGCCGACCGCGGTGCGCATCACGCGCAGGAACGGGTTGTCGCGCGCGTGCGCCGCGTGGTCCGCCGTCGCGAGCGCGGATTTCTCCGGCTCGCGCGCCGCCAAGGTCGCGGCGATGCCGATGAGGACGAACGCCGCCATGACGACGTAGCCCCAGGTCCAGGCGGCAGCGCGGCCGACGCCGAGCCCCTCGACGCCGCTCACCAGAAACAGCGCGCCCGCGGTCGAGACCAGCATGCCGACCCTATAGGCCGCCACGTAGGAGGCCATGCCGGCGGCCTGCTCGCTCTCGGGCAGGCTCTCGATGCGGAAGGCGTCGATGACGATGTCCTGGGTGGCCGAGGCGGTCGCGACCAGGAGCGCGGCGCCGAACGGGAGGTACCAGGCGATGCCCGCGGGGTTGCACAAGGCGAGCAGAACGATCGCGGCGATCAGCAGGAGCTGCGAGAACACGAGCCAGCCGCGCCGCCGCCCGAACAGCCGCGCGAGGATCGGCACGTCGAGCGCGTCGACCACCGGCGCCCACAGGAACTTGATCGTGTAGGGCGTGCCGACCAGCGCAAACAGGCCGATGGTCTCGAGCCCGACGCCGGATTC
>DASZJC010000097.1:0-4880 GCA_035948495.1 Xanthobacteraceae bacterium
GTCGACATCGATGGCCTGAAGGAGACAATTCTGCTGGATTTTCGCAATCGCGTCGCGGCAGCGCTGGCGTCGCACGGCTGAACTCGGCGAACGGGCGCGCCCGGCGGCGTCCCCGCGAAAACGCGTCCGCAATCACGTCGAGAAGTATTCCATGATGCATCTGGAGATTTATGGCCGGCGGGCGCCATCTGCCCCCGCACGCCGCTTGGCCGGCGCCGCGGAGGCGTGCGATGCTCGGCCCCCTCTCCGTTGAGGGGAGCGGCGAGATTGCCATGCAAAAGCGGCCGAGGTCGGACACATCCGACTTCGGCTTGGCAGAGGCGAAGACGAGTGTAACGAGTGCATGCGCATGAAACCGATGGAGCAACCGTCCGTCGCGGCTTCGTTGCTGCCGAAGGCGTGCGTCATCGTCGCCGGGATGCATCGCTCGGGCACCTCGGCCACGGCGCGGGTCGTCAACCTGCTCGGCGCGGATATCGCGCGCGAACTCATGCCGGCGATCGCCGGCAACAACGACCGCGGGTTCTGGGAGTCGAAGGCCGTCCACGACATCCACGAAGCCCTGCTCGAGACGCTCGGCAGCGCGTGGGACGACCCGTTCCCGTTGCCGGACGGCTGGCTCGAAACGGACGCCGCCCTTGAGGCGAAGCGTACTCTCGCCGAGGCCGTCACCAAGGACTTTGCCGTCAGCCGCGTCTTCGTCGTGAAGGATCCGCGTCTCTCCCGCCTCCTGCCGTTGTGGCTCGAGCTTCTCGACGAGCTCAGGATCGAGCCGGTCGTGGTCATTTCGGTGCGCAATCCGCTGGAGGTCGCGGCGTCGTTGCAACGTCGCGATGGATTCCCGCCGGCGAAATCGCTGCTCATGTTCTTGCGGCACGCGCTCGAGACGGAATTGGCGAGCCGGGGCAGGCGGCGCGTCTTCGTCCGTTACGATCATCTGCTGGCCGACTGGCGCTCGTTCGCAAGCAAGCTCGGGGAAACGGCCGGAGCGCGCCTGCTCGAGGCCCCTGCGGACAGCGCCGATGCGATCGACGGCTTTCTCAGCCTCGACCTCTACCGCAACAGGGTGAGCCGCGAGGCCCTGGCGAATGCGCCGGACGTGCCGGCCGCGGTGGTCGAGCTGTTCGACCGCATGAGCGAAGCGGCCGACGCCGGCGAAGAGGCCGGGCTACGCGAATCGTGCGACCGCATTCGCGCGACGGTCGCCGAGGCGACGCGGATGTTCGGGGGCCTCGTGCCGCCCGCGCACGCCGGTCGGGAGGGACCGGCTCCGACACCGCCCAAGCAGCCCGGCATCGCGGATTTCATCTCGCCGGCGTCGTTCTGGTTCCCCGACCACCTCTGCGACTCCGGATGGATCGAGCACGCCCCGTTCGCCTTTTGGCTCGTCGACGCGCACCGGCCCTCGACCCTGGTCGAGCTCGGCACCCATTGGGGCTTCTCCTTCTTCGCGTTCTGCCAGGCCGTGCAGGGCGTCGGCGCGGACACGAGATGCTTCGCGGTCGACACCTGGCAGGGGGACGATCATGCCGGCCGTTACGGCGAAGAGGTGTTCGAGGCGGTCCGCAGCCACAACGAGGGCCGCTATTCCGCCTTCGCCAGCCTCGTGCGCGCCA
Source organism: Xanthobacteraceae bacterium (assembly GCA_035948495.1). Taxonomy (GTDB): domain Bacteria; phylum Pseudomonadota; class Alphaproteobacteria; order Rhizobiales; family Xanthobacteraceae; genus AP-16. Next base: position 1,617 of record DASZJC010000097.1, read on the forward strand.
CCTTCGACGCGGCGGCGCCGGCGTTCGCGGACGGCTCGATCGATCTCCTCCATATCGACGGCCGGCATTTCTACGCGGACGCACGGCATGATTTCGACATGTGGCGTCCGAAGCTGTCGCACCGCGGCGTCGTGGTGTTCCACGACGTGAGCGTGCGCGAGCACGGATTCGGCGTCTACCGGCTGTGGGCGGAGGAACGGGAGAAGCATCCGCATTTCGAGTTCCTGCACGGGCACGGCCTCGGCGTCCTCGGGATCGGCGACGGAATCGGCGAACGCCTGCGGGCGCTGTTCGAGGCTGCGACGGACGAAACCCTGACCCGACAGATTCGCGACGCCTATGGCCGGCTCGGCGCGGGGGTGAGCGAGCGGCTCGATCGTCTCAATGCGCACAAGTTGCTGGCGATCAAGGATGAACATATTGCCCACCATGTCGCGGATATTGGCGCGCAGGCCGCCGCTCTGGCGCGGCTGAACGGCGAACTGGCCGCCGACGCCGCCGTTGTGGCGCGGTTGAACGGTGAGCTGGCAGCGGAGCGGAGCCTTGCGGATGCTCAGCGGGCCGATCTCGATGCGCAGCGGGGGCAGCTCGATGCGCAGCGGGAGGAGCTCGATGCGATGAAACGCAGCAGCAGTTGGCGCATCACCGGTCCGCTGCGGCTGGCTGCGGGTGCGTTTCCGCTGCTCGCCCGGCCGGCGCGGCGTGGCCTCGACAGGATTTGGCGGACGCGGCGTGACGGGTAATACCAACGGCCCTAGACTCTGACTCGTCATGCCCCGCGAAAGCGGGGCATCCAGTAGACACTCACGCAGCAGTTATATCTGATACGGCGGTGGTTACTGGATTGCCCGCTTTCGCGGGCAATGACGACTGACAGGTCATTGCGTAGGCCTGTTGGTATAAGGCGAAATCCGGTTGATTGGTTCGGCGCTCGCAGAGAGAAAACCCCACCCGACCCGCCTAGGCGGGCCACCCTCCCCTTTCAGGGGAGGGATATAAAGCGCCCGCAGCGGACGCTATCCGCAATTCATTGCCCTGGATTTTGCCTGCCGGGCGAAAAAAATGCGTTTGAGCATGAACCTGGCCACGACCTGAGTCGACAAAGAGCCAGGAGGGTACGTCGGGCGCCGAGGCGACGGCGCCGCCGCCCCTGATTCGCCTAAAATCCGGGGCAAACGCACCGCAGGGCGATTCGAACCCCGGCGCCGCCGCGTTTCCTGCGTTCCGGGAGTGGTCGAGTTGCGCGTATTTGTCGGGCCGCATTAACGGCCCTCTTACCGACGGCGCATACGTTGGGCGTTGCGCCGGGCGCGTGCCGCGGGCGTGAGCCCGACGTGCCCCGCAGACTGGAGCGAGCGCATGTCCTCCCAGACCGTGACTTACGGCGGCAGCGGACTGATCTTTGTCAACACCTACGGGTCGGGGGTTACGGCCGCGTTTCAAAACGAAATCGTCGCGGCGGAGAACTATTTCCAGGCCCATTACAGCAGTTCGTGCACCGTCAACTGCACCTTCGACCTCCAGCAGCTCAATCCAAACTTCAGCGCGGAGAACTTCTCGAACGATCCGGTATTCGTATCGTATTCGGCGCTGCGCAGCGCGCTGGCGAGCCACGCAACCTCGCCGGACCAGTTGGCCGCCGCCGCGGCGCTCGCCACCTTGGCCGATCCGAGCAACGGCGGAACATTTGAAGTTCCCATCGGGGAAGCGCGCATCCTGGGGCTTGCCGGCGCCGGATCCGGTACCGACGACACCGTCATCCTGAACTCCGACTACTGGACGGCGCAGACTTTGCAGAGCAGCCCGGGCGACGCCATCGGGGTGATCGAGCATGAGGTTTCCGAGTTGGCGATGGGGCGCATCGGCGGCGCGTCGTTCGATGGCTGGGGGCCGGTGGATCTGTTCCGCTTCACGGCGAGCGGCCAGCGCGATTTCACCGGCGGAGAGGACGGGCAGCCGACGTATTTCTCCCCCAACGGCAGCAACGTTTACACCGGCCTGCAGTACCACAATCCGATAAATGCCCAGGGCCAGGACGACGGCTTCGACTGGGCCGATTGGGATCAGGTCGGAGCCGATGCCCACGCCACCGATCCCTTCGGTCCCGGCGGGCCGGGGGCGGGCGATCCGGGCCGGCTGTCGATCACCGACCTGCGGCTCATGAACGTTCTCGGCTGGCACCGCAGGCTTGGGCCGGAGGCCGATTTCACCGGCTCCGATTCCAGCGACCTTCTGTGGCGCAACGGCGGCACCAATCAAGTCGAGACCTGGCAGATCAACAACCTGCAAATGAGCGGCGGCGCGATCGTCGGAACCGAGTCGACCGCCTGGCGATTTGCCGGCGCCGGCGACTTCAACGGCGACTTCACCAGCGACATGCTGTGGCAGAACACCACGACCGGCGAGGTCGACGCTTGGCTGATGAACAACGGCCAGCTCGGCAGCGCCGGCATGGTCGGACACGCGTCGAGCGTCTGGCAGTCCCTCGGCACCGGCAATTTCAACGACGGCAACGCCATGGACGTCCTGTGGCGCAACAGCAACACCGGCGAGGTCGACACCTGGCTGATGAACAACGGGCAGATGAGCGGGGGCGCCGCTGTCGGGAGCGTCTCCACCGCCTGGCGCTTTGCCGGCATCGGCGACGTCACCGGCAACGGCACCAGCGACGTCCTGTGGCAGAACACCAATACCGGCGAGGTCGATACCTGGCTGATCACCAACGATCAGCTGACCGGGGGGACGGCGATCGGCCATGCCGCGAGCGTCTGGCAACCCCTGGGCATCGGCGACTTCAACAGCGACGGCATCAGCGACATCCTCTGGCGCAACACCAGCACCGGCGAAGTCGACGACTGGCTCATGAACAACGGGCACATGGTCGGTGGCGCGGTGCTGGGGACGATATCGACTGCCTGGCAGTTCGCCGGCATCGGCAACCTCAACGGCGACGGCACCACCGATATCGCCTGGCGCAACTCGACGAGCGGCGAAGTCGACCTGTGGGTTCCGGCCAACGGGCAATTTGTCGATCACAGCATCGGCACCGCGTCGTCGGCGTGGCAAATCCAGCCGATCGCCTCGGCCTGACTTATCCCTCCCCTGAAAGGGGAGGGATGAAGTCGGCGGCCGTTGACGGCTGTTTGATCAATCGAAAGATGAATCCTTGTTTGTTACGGCCAGGGCGCACGGGTGGGCCATTTTTTAGAGTACTTCGATACCGTCGAATGCTTCTGCAGAATCTTTCTTCCGTCCTCAATCAGC
>DASZJC010000098.1:0-3449 GCA_035948495.1 Xanthobacteraceae bacterium
TAGCGGGCTTCTGCCCGGATCGGAACGCCCCCATCGCCGCGACGATGTCGGCAGGCTTGCGGCCGGCAAGCCGCGGCACGCGGGTTTCGACCTTGGGATTGGTCGGATGGCAGCCGGAGCACGAGGCGGCGCCCGGCGGCGACGCGGCCGAAGCCGCGCCGGCTCGATCCGCGACGGCAAAAAGGAGCGCCGCGGCGACGGCGAACCCCGCCGCTCTCATGTCGATTGCTCCAAAAAAGGGTGGGGAGCGGCAGTCATCGCGGCCGCCGCGGGATGGCAAACCCTGTGATGCCATCCTAGCGTTATTTCCGCGGGGGAGAAATCGCGAATAGGTGATTGACGGCGCCGACGGCAGCCTTGCGGAACGGGCAAAGCCCCGCATCCGCCGATATCAATTGACACGTCGGGGTGCGTTGAGTCATCCGATGGTCAAGAAACGCCGTTTATCTTTTCTGCAGGCCGACGCCGCAGGCGCGGGAACGCACGATGGGCAGCGACAGTAGCAGTCAGCCGACCGAGCCGTCGGCGGTGGCCGCGGGCGCCTGATCTAAGAGCCTGTTTCGGAATTCGATGGGAGGCTGCGTTGCGGGCGCGAATGTCGCATGACAGGAGAAAAGCGACGCCGATACCGGGGAGTATCGGCGAGCTTTTCGACGCATCGGGCGACCTTCGCGCCGCAACCCTTTGGGCCGGCCGCTTTTGACCGCCCGGTTCGTCGCCGATCTTGTCCGTACTCCCCGGTACGGCCCGCGATCGGCTCCTGCCGGGTCGGCCAAAAGCGGCCGGCGCAGCCCCCATCCAATTCCGAAACAGGCTCTCAGGCTCCCCGTGATCGCCGCGGCGGCTGATCACGAGGGCAAGCCATGAACATCCGAGCCGCGGCGAGCAATACGCGCTCCATCCCGCTCGGACTGGGGCGGCGCGGGCTGCTGCCCAACCTCTACGACGTCGTCATCTTCATTTTCATTGCCGCCGCGTTTGTGGCGGTGGCGCACGGCGTGCGCGAGATGGAAACGCCGCTCGCCAAGCTCGATCTCGCGCCGGTGACGTTGGATCCGGCGCACCTGCCCGAATACGCCTTGCGCACCACCTTGCGCATGTTCGCCGCCATCCTGGCGTCGCTCCTGTTCACCTTCGTGGTGGCGAGCCTGGCAGCCAAGAGCCGCAAGGCCGAACTCGTCATCATCCCGGCGCTCGACATCCTCCAGTCGGTGCCGGTGCTCGGGTTCCTCACCTTCACGGTTGCGCTGTTCATGCGGGCGTTTCCCGGCAGCGAACTGGGCGCCGAATGCGCGGCCATTTTCGCGATATTCACCAGCCAGGCCTGGAACATGACGTTCAGCTTCTATCAGTCGCTGCGCACCATCCCGGCCGATCTCGACGAGGTGAGCCGGCATTTCCGCCAGTCGGGATGGCTGCGGTTCTGGCGGCTCGAAGTGCCGTTCGCGGCTCCCGGCCTGATCTGGAACACAATGATGTCGATGTCCGGCGGCTGGTTCTTCGTGGTCGCCTCCGAAGCCATCACGGTCGGCGACACCACCGTAAAGCTGCCCGGGATCGGTTCATGGCTGGCGCTCGCCATCGAGCGCAAGGACGTCGCGGCCGTCGGGCTTGCGGTCGCCACCATGGCCATCGTGATCCTGGCCTACGATCAGCTGTTGTTCCGCCCGATCGTGGCTTGGGCGGACAAGTTCCGCTTCGAGCAGACGGCGGCGCGCGACCGGCCGAAGTCCTGGGTTTACGATGTGGTGCGGCGAACGCGGCTGGTGCGAGCGGTGTTCGCCGTCATCTCTTACGTCACCGCCTACCTCGCGTTCGTGCGCGTGCGCGTCTCCGCGCCGCCGCCACGGCCCGCGGCGCAGGCCGGCGGCGGCACCGCCGACGCGCTGTGGATCGCCGCCGTGCTGGCGGCCGCGGCCTATGCGTTGTGGCTCGTGGTCGGCTACCTGCGCGCCAGCCTCGGCATCGCGGACGCGCTCGCCGCCGGCTGGTTCGGCCTGTTGACGCTGGCGCGCGTCGTGGTGCTCATCGCCATCGCCAGCGCGATCTGGGTGCCGATCGGCGTGTGGATCGGGCTGCGCCCCTGGGCCGCCCAGCGCGTGCAGCCGGTGGCGCAATTCCTTGCCGCCTTTCCGGCCAACGTGCTGTTCCCGATCGCCGTCGCCGGCATCGTGTCGCTGCGGCTCGATCCGAACATCTGGCTCAGTCCGCTGATGGTGCTGGGCACGCAATGGTACATCCTGTTCAATGTCATTGCCGGCGCCAGCGCCTTTCCGACCGACCTGCGCGAAGCATCGACCATCTACCGCCTGCGCTCGGCGCAGTGGTGGCGGAAGGTGATCCTGCCCGGGATCTTTCCCTATTACGTGACCGGGGCGCTGACCGCCTCGGGCGGCTCGTGGAACGCCAGCATCGTTGCGGAAGTCGCCAACTGGGGCGATATCAAGCTCAAGGCCGCCGGACTCGGAGCCTATATCGCCCAGGCGACCGAGGCCGGCGACTACCCGCGCGTCGTCCTCGGCATCGGCGTGATGTCGATCTTCGTGGTGGTGATCAACCGGCTGCTGTGGCGTCCGCTCTATCGCTTCGCCGAGCGCCGCTACCGCCTCGACTAAGGAAACGATTGCAATGGACGTCCTTGCCACGACCACCGCTGCCCTCGTCGAGGTCGAGCACCTGAGCCACGTCTATCGGCAGGGAGGAGCCGGCGACCACTCCGTTCTCGACGACGTGAACCTGACTTTGCGGGACAACGAGATCGTCGCTCTGCTCGGCCGCTCGGGCTGCGGCAAGTCCACTTTGCTGCGCATCGTCGCCGGTCTTATGCCTTCAACCTCGGGCACCGTGATGATCGAAGGCGAGCGCGTGACCGCGCCAGCCCGCCAGGTCGCCATGGTGTTCCAGAGCTTTGCACTGTTCCCCTGGCTTACGGTGCTGGAGAACGTCGAGCTCGGGCTCGAGGCGCAAGGGATCAATCTCGACGAGCGCCGGCAGCGCGCGCTCGCGGCGATCGATCTCATCGGCCTCGACGGATACGAAAGCGCCTATCCCAAGGAGCTGTCCGGCGGCATGCGCCAGCGGGTGGGCCTCGCCCGCGCGCTCGTCGTGCACCCCAAGGTGCTGCTCATGGACGAGCCGTTCTCGGCGCTCGACGTGCTTACTGCCGAGACCCTGCGCACCGATCTGCTCGATCTGTGGTGCGAGGGGCGCATGCCGATCCGCTCGATCCTCATGGTCACGCACAACATCGAGGAAGCCGTCCTCATGTGCGACCGCATCCTGCTGTTCTCCTCGAACCCGGGACGCATCCTCGCCGAGATCAAGGTCGACCTGCCGCAGCCGCGCAGCCGGCTCGAGCCGAACTTCCGCGCCCTGGTCGATGACATCTACGCGCGCATGACCGCGCGGCCCGCGGGCAAGCCGAGGGAGGGCCTGTTCCCCGGCAGCGG
>DASZJC010000099.1:0-4849 GCA_035948495.1 Xanthobacteraceae bacterium
GCATCCTGGCAGACGCCTCAACCGGATGGAAGAAATCGCATGCAGATCGGCTTCAACGTGCCTGTGGCCGGACCGCTCGGGACCCCGGCGACCATGACGCGCCTTGCCGTCGAGGGCGAGGCGATCGGTTACGACTACGCCTGCGTCAGCGACCACGTGATCGAGCCGGTCGACATCCATTCGCGCTATCCCTACACGGATAGCGGCGAGTTCCCGCAGGCCTCGCGCGGCGAGCGCCACGAGCAATTGACCGCGGTCGCCTATCTGGCAGCCAAGACGTCGAAACTCAAATTCCTCACCTCGGTGATGGTGGTGCCGCACCGGCCCGCCGTCCTCACCGCCAAGATGCTGGCGACGATCGACGTGCTGTCCGGCGGCCGGCTCATCGTCGGGGTCGGCGCGGGCTGGCTCAAGGAAGAGTTCGAAGCCCTCGGCACGCCGCCGTACGAAGAGCGCGGGGCGGTGACCGACGAATACATGCTGGCGTTCCGCGAGCTGTGGACCAAGGATGCGCCGCGCTTCGACGGTCGCTTCGTCAAATTCAAGGACGTGGTGTTCGCGCCCAAGCCGGTGCAGAAGTGCCCGCCCATGTGGGTCGGCGGGGAAAGCGGGCCGGCGCTGCGCCGCACGGCGCGCATCGGCGACGGCTGGTATCCCATCGGCACCAACCCGCAGCATCCACTCAACACGCTCGGGCGCTACCGCGCGGCGATCGAGCGGCTGCGCAAGCTCACGCAGGAAGCCGGGCGCAAGCCTGAGAGCGTCGCGCTCACCTACCGGGTGCAGCGCTTCGGGCCGCAGGTTCCCGCCAAGGCCGACAACGGCGAGCGCATGCTGTTCTCCGGCAGCAACGCGGAAATCATCGAGGACGTGCGCGCGATGCGCGGCCTCGGCGTCTCCGCGCTCGACTTCAATTTCGCCGCGCCCACCGCCGACGCCGCCATCGCCGTCATGCGGAAGTTCCATGCGGAGGTGTTGGCGAAGGCGTAATCAGTAGTCCGTGACCAGCAACTGATCACTGGTTACTGATAGCCGGTCACTGACTACAGCACCGCCTCGGCGACCACCCGCAGGCAGTCGATCGTGGCGTCGGCCAACAGCAGGGTGCCAATCTGGTTGTCGCGCGCGAGCGCCTGCCAGGCCTGCAGGCGGTCCTTGATGCGCGCGGGCGGGCCGATCAGACAGGTCTCGTCGATCAGCGAGTCGGGCACGGCGGCAGCCGCTTCCTTGCGCTTGCCGTCGAGGAAAAGCTCCTGGATCTGCGCGGCGGCTGCTTCGTAGCCCATGCGCTTGACCAGGTCGTTGTAGAAGTTCTTGCTGCGCGCGCCCATGCCGCCGATGTAGAACGCGAGCCCCGGCTTGATCGCGTCGCGGCAGGCGGCGACGTCGTCGCCCATGCGGATGCGCACGTAGGGGGCGTTGTCGAAGTCGGCCAGTGTCTTGCCCGGACTCGCGGCGATGCCTTCGCGCAGCGGACCCACGACGGCCTCGGCCTTCTCCGGCGCCATGAGGTACGGCAGCACGCCGTCGGCGACTTCGCCGGCGGTGCGCAACCCGGCCGGCGCGATCGACGCCGTGTAGATTTTGATATCGGGCTTCGGGTGCATGATGGTCTTGAGCGGCTTGCCGAGGCCGGTCGCGCCGGGGCCGGTGTAGGGAATCTGATAGTGCTCGCCCCGGTGCTCGAGCGGCCGCTCGCGCGCGAATATCTGCCGGATGATCGAGATGTATTCCCTGGTGCGCGTGAGCGGCTTGCCGTACGGCACGCCGTGCCAGCCCTCGATCACCTGCGGGCCGGACGGGCCGATGCCGAGCAGAAAGCGGTCACCCGAAAGCGCCTGCAGGCTCATCGCCGTCATCGCCGCGCAGGCCGGCGTACGCGCCGGCATCTGCATGATGCCGGTGCCGCCTTTGATCTTGGTCGTGCGCGCCAGGACCCACGACACCGTGCTGACGGCGTCGCCGCCCCAGGCCTCGCTGGTCCAGGCGGAATCGTAACCGAGCCGCTCGGCCTCGAGCACCATATCCATGTCGAGGCGCGGCGTCGGCCCCGTCGTCCGCAGCACGATCCCGAGTTTCATGACGTGGTCCGATTCTCGGCCGCCTCAGCCCATGGTCTGCACGGCGGTCGGCTCGATTTCGTAGGTCACGCGGGTCTCGCCCGGCCGGCTCCAGGGATATTTGTCCTGCCCGATATATTTCTTCGCCAGCGAGTCGATGTGGGCGTTGGCGCCGTTTTCGGTGATGCGGCGGACCTTACCGCGCACCTGGATGTAGCGGTAGGGATTGTCGGGATCCATGATCGAGAGGGCGACCGGCGCGCCTTCCTTCATGTTGCGCGCCTTCACCCGGCCGCGCGCGGTGTTCACGCGGATGGCGCCGCCGGTGTAGTCGAACCAGACCGGGGTCACTTGCGGCGAACCGTCCGGCATCACCGTCGCGAGGCTCGCGAACGCTTTCTTCTGCTGCAGCAGGTCGAGATATTTTTCCGGAATCGCGGTCATTGTCATGTGCTCCATGCGTGCTCGATCACAAAGCTAACCGCGGGCCGGCGGGTTGACAACGGGAGCCGGCACTCCCGGTTCCGCGGCGTCGCCCACCACGGACGCGTCGTGCTCGTAGAGCCAGGCGATCGCCGCGAGCGACCAGTCGGTGGCGCCGCTCGCCATGTGCGCGTCGCGCTGCTGCTGTGCCGGCCCGTCGACGAGATGGAACCGCCTCTTGTTGGTCTCCGACATCACCTGCAGTCGCGAGGCGCGCGGCAGCCGCAGCTTCTCATAAAGGCGCAGGGCCGCCGGAACGTCGTCGAGCTTGCGCAGGCATGCCGCGAGGCTTGCCGCGTCCTCGATCGCCTGCGCGGCCCCCTGGCCCATGAAGGGAAGCATCGGATGGCAGGCATCGCCCAGCAGCGTCACGCGGCCGACCGACCAGCGCGGCAGCGGCGCGCGGTCGAACAAGGCCCATTTGTAGGTTTCGTCGGCCGCGCCGATGATCGAGCGCACCTGCACGTGCCAGCCGGCGAAGGCGGCGAGGGCATCGGCAACCTCGCCGCGGTCGACCCAGGACTCGCGCTGCCAGGAGTCCTCCTCGGTGATGGCGACGAAATTGACTTGGCGTCCGGCCGAGACGAAATAGTGCACGAAGTGCCGCGCCGGCCCCATCCAGATCTGGTTGGTCCGATCGAGGCCGAGGTCGGTCAGGCGATCGGCCGGCACCAGGCCGCGATAGGCCACGCATCCGGTGAAACGCGGCTTCTCCTCGCCCAGCAGCGCATGGCGCACGACCGAATGGATGCCGTCGGCGCCGATCAACGCGTCGGCCGAGATCGAGCGTCCGTTTTCGAACTGCGCCTCGACGCGATCGCCGTGATCGATCAGGCGCGTGAAGCGGTGGCCGAGGTGCACGCGCTCGGCCGGCAGGGCGCCGGCCAGCGCGCCGTGCAGGTCGGCGCGGTGGAAAGTGAAGTATGGCGCCCCGAATCTCTTCTCGACCATCGCGCCGAGCGGCGCGCGGAGCAGAAAGCGGCCGTCGTCCCAACGCCGCTGGTCGAAGGTCGACGGCTTGACGCCGCATGCGCCGAGTCGTTCGGCAAGCCCGAGCCGATGCAGGATGCGCGAGGCGTTGGGGCCGATGTTGATGCCGGCGCCCACCTCGCCGAGCGCCTTCGCCTGCTCGTAGACGTGCACGTCGAGCCCGGCTTGCAGCAGCGCCGCCGCCGCAGCGAGGCCGCCGATGCCGCCGCCGATGACCGCGATCGAAGGGCCGTCAGCCATGGCTGAAGTCCTCGATTTCCTGCAGCAGTGCGCGGGCGCGGGTGTTCGACGGGATCTTCAAGAACGCCGAGAGGTCCGCCGGATTGTCGATATCGAGCCCGATGCCGGCAAGCCGGAGGATCTTCGGCGCGAGGCCGGCGCGGCGCGCGACCTCAAGATGCGGGAAGAAACTGTCGTCGCCGAATTTGAGCGGGACCGCCGCGGGCGGGGCGCACAGGATCGCGTTCGAGCCGCGCTCGTCGTGCGCCGGCACGATGACGAAGTCGGGCGTGCGGTCGTGGGCGGCGATGACGCGGGCGACCTCGTCCGGTGTGACGAGCGGAACGTCGCCCGGGATCGTCAGCATGGCACCGCGCCTTTCGTGGGCGAGCAGGCGGGCGGCGCCGGCGACCGCGCCGGTCTGCCCGTCGCGCGCGCCGTCGGTGAGCACGCGCGCGCCGTAGCGGGAGGCAAGCGCCGCTGCGGTCTCGTCCACGGTCACGACGGCTAGCCCGGCAAGCCCCGGCGATGCCGCAAGGGTCGCAAGCACGTCCTCGACCATGGCCAGCGCGAGGCGCCGCCGCAGCGGCGGGGCAATCGCATCACCCAGACGCTGCTTGGCGTCGGCCGTGTCCTTCACGGGAACGACCGCCCAAATGTCCGAGGTCGCGCTCACCTTCGTCGAACCTCTTTGCGAAACGCATCGGCAACCGCGAGCACGGACTTGGCCAGCGCCTCGCGGTCGGCGAGCGTCGTCATCAGGATCGCGGCTTTGGCGGTGCGCACATTCGGCAGCGAAACCTCGTCCTCGCTGGTGTCGACCACGTAAAGGTCGATCAGCCCGGCATAATGCCGCGCAACCGCGGCCGCGGTCACCGGCAAGCCGAGCTCTCGCATCATTTTGGCGGTCGGGCCTTTCACGGCACGGCCGCCGATGATCGGCGACACCGCGACGACCGGCGCCGGACAGGCCGTGAGCGCCTCGCGCACGCCCGGCAGCGCCAGCATCGGATCGATGCTCAGGTATGGGTTCGACGGACAGATGACGACCGCGCGCAGGCGCGGGTCGGCCAAGGCGGCCATGAAGTCCGCCTGCG
>DASZJC010000100.1:0-4203 GCA_035948495.1 Xanthobacteraceae bacterium
CGAGATGATCGACTTGCGCGCCGGCAGCAGCCCGAGGGTCTTGCAGTACATCAGGCTGGGCTCGTCATCGAGCATGAAGCTCATGAATTGCCACGCGCCTTCCTTGTTGTGTCCGCCCTTGAACGCCGTGAGCGTCTCGGAGAAGTAGAAGGACGCGCGCTTTTTCGCCGGCCCGATCGGAACCGGCAAAGTCGCGAACTTGTCGGCACCGATGTTCTTCTTCTGCTGGCCGACCGAGCCGGAGTTGTGCTGGTACATGCTGGTGATACCGCGCCCGAACGTCTCGACGATCTCGACGAAGCCGTCGGTCGCGGCGCTGGGCGGCGTAACCTTCTGCTTGAGCGCGAGATCCACGTACCAGGTCAGGGCGTCGACGGCTTCTTTCGAGTTGATCGCGAGCTTGCCGTCCTTGAGGACACTGGCGCCGTTGGCGTAGGCGAACTCGCTCGGATAGAGCACCGCCCAGGTGCCGGCGCCGCGCATGCCGTAGCCGTACTGGTTCTTGTCGGCCTTGGTGAAGGCTTCGGCGATCGCGAGGAACTCGTCCCAGGTCCAGTCCGGGGTCGGCGCCTTGAGGCCGAGATCCTTCAGGCGGTCGGTACGATAGAAGATCCCGTCGAGCGTGAGGGCAAGGGGAAGCGAGACGATCTTGTTGTCGATCGTCACGGTCCGCCAGGCGGTGTCCTGCACGTCGCCGTAGTGCTTCCACGATTTGGCGCGCGCCGTGATGTCTTCCACCGCGCCCATGCCCTGGAACTGGCCGACCCAGTTGTCCCAGACCTGGCACAGATCGGGCGGGCTGCCGGCGGTGATCGCGCTGATGAGCTTCTGGCGCGCCTGCGCCTGCGGCACGTATTCGATCTGCACCGCGAAATCCTTCTGCGACTGGTTGAAGCGCTCGACCAGCGAATTCATCAGGGCGATCCGCGTCGGCTCGGGAACGCTCCACTGGAACCGCACCGGCTCGGCGCCCCAAGCCTTGCGCGGACCGCGCAACGGAGCATCCCACCAGGCGAGATCGGCGGCGGCGATGACGCCCGTGCCGGCAAGCGCGTGCAGGAGCTTGCGACGAGACAACGACCGACGTTCATCCATTTTGATCCTCCCGGTGGGTGGCCCTTTTGGCCGTTATCGTGCGATCATGTCATATGACGCCCGGCAGCAAAAGCGGCTGCCCCATCGGTGCGGCTCGTTTGCGAGCGGGCGCGAGGCGGCGGGCAGCCCGATTCATTGCGCGACGGCGATGCCCTGAATCTCGATCATCATGTTGGGATCGGCAAAGCCGGCGACCGTGATGGCGGCGCTGGCGGCGAAGTCGTTTGCGAAAATCTCGCGGCGAATTTCGGTCATCCGCGTGGTGTAGCGCGCGTCGATCAGGAACACCGTCATCGTCACCATGTCGGAAAGCTTGGCGCCGGCCTCGGCCAGCGTCTTCTCGAGGTTGCGAAAGGTCTGGCGGCACTGGGCCTCGAAGTCGCCGGCCAGCGACTTGCCGGCGTCATCGACATGCCCGCCCTGGCCGGCGAGCCAGATGATCCGGCCGGCGCCCTGGGTGACGACGGCGGGCGAGTAGGAGCGCTGCTGCTGCCGCGCGCCGCGGATGAACGACTTTTGCATGATGCCTCTCGATCGCCTTGCGCCTGTTCGCGAGCCTATGGGGACGGCGCCGCCAAGACAACGGCGATCTACTCGATCGGACCGTATTGGTGGGCGAAGCGGATGACGAGATAGCGAAAGAACCGATCGGTGATGAGGCCGAGCGTGCCGAGGCAGACGATGCCGACGAAAATCTTGTCGGTCGCCATCCACAGGCGCGAGTTGAAGATGAGATAGCCGAGGCCGGAATCCGCGGCGATCATCTCGGCCGCGACCACGGTAGCGAACGAATTGCCCATGGCGAGACGCATGCCGGTCAGAATGAACGGCAGGGTCGCCGGCAGGGTCACGTGGAGAAACGCCTTGAACGGCGTGGCGCCGAGGCAGGCGGCCGCGCGCAGCTTGTTGGGCGCGATATGCGAAACGCCGACCATGGTGTTGATCAGGACGATGAACGCCGTCGTATAGACGATGATGAGGACTTTCGAGATTTCGCCGATGCCGAACCACAGCACCACCGGGGTGAGCCACGCGAGCGACGGCACGAAGCGGAAGAACTGCGCGTAGGGATCGAAGATCGCGCGAACGACGGGCACCGCGCCCATCAGCAGGCCCATCGGCGCGGCGATGGCGCTGCCGATCAGGAATCCCGTGAGGATGCGTTGCATGCTGATGCCGATGTGCTCGAACAGCTCGCCGCTCGCCAGCATCTCCTGCCCGGCCGCCAGCACCTGGGGCGGGGTCGGAAAGAACTGCGGCTTGAAGAAGGTCGTGGCGACGACCTGCCACAGCACGATCATGCCGATGATGGAGGCTGCGTATATAAGGTGATCGGTCTTGAGCTTGCCGACGAGGTCCGCCGGGCGCCAGCGATGCGCTGCCGGCTCGGCATCGGATGCAAGAGTGGGCGGCGCGAGGTTGGGCTCGGTCATTGTCTTCCTGCCTCTTCGTTCTCGATCAGCGCGTTGATGCGTTCCCACGCCTCGCCGAAGCCGGGGCTGCTGCGCCGGCGCGGGCGCGCAAGGTCGACGGGAATGACCGCGGCCAGCGTCGATCCCGGGCCCTTGCTCATCACGCCGATGCGATCGGCCAAGAGGATCGCCTCGGCAATATCATGGGTGACGAACACGACGGTCTTGCTGGTCTTGCGCCAGATTTCCACCAGCTCGTCCTGCAAGCGGGCCCGGGTCTGGGCATCGAGGGCGCCGAAGGGTTCGTCCATCAGCAGGATTTTCGGATCGGTCGCCAGCACGCGGGCGATCTGCACCCGCTGTTTCATGCCCCCCGACAATTCGGCCGGATATTTGTTCTCCTGGCCGTCGAGGTGCACGAGATGCAGGTATTCGCGGGCAATGGCGTGCCGGCGTTCCTTCGGCATCCCGCGCATGCGCAGACCGAACGCCACGTTGTCGATGGTGCGGAGCCAGGTGAAGAGGGCATCGTCGCCCTGAAACACGACGGTGCGGTCGATCCCCGGGCCGGTAATGGGCCGTCCGGCGAGGGTCAGCGCTCCCGTCGTGGGCTCGAGGAACCCGGCCATCAGGTTGAGCACGGTCGTCTTGCCGCACCCGCTCGGTCCGAGCAGACAAAAAAACTCCCCTTCCGTGAGGCTGACGGCAAAGTGCGCCAGAACGGCCGCCGATTCGACGCCCCTGCGGGCGGCATAGCGGTAGCTCACGTCCTGCGCCACGAGGAATTCTGCAGCCACGACCGGCGGGGCTCCTCCGCTTGCGGTCCGTGCCGGCCGAGCGGAGCCTACCAGCCTTCGGCTCGATCCGGAGCGACCTCCTTCATGATCTGCGGACGCAGGAAGTCGTTCCAGTCCGGCATTTTCTTGATGATGCCCTCGCCCAGCGCGAGTTCCGCCGCATCGCGGAAATTGCCCGTCACCACGCTCTTCGGCATCTCCATGCGGTAAATCATCCGGCTCATATAGAGCTTCATGTCCGATTCCGGAATCCGGAACGCCTTCGCGGTTATCCCGGCCGCCTCATCGAGATTTGCCGCGCAGAAATCCGCCGCCTCCATCAGCGTCTTGGTGGCGGCGACCGCCCGCGGCCGGTCGTCGATGAGCCCTTGCGAATAATAATTGTAGGACGTGAGAACGTAGACGTTGTCGTCGCCCGAGCGGGCGAGCACGTGCGCCCCTTGCACGAGTTGCGTCGCCTTGGCGAGCCACGGCTCCCACAGGAAGAAGGCGTCGATGTCGTGGCGTTCGAGCGCCGCCACCATCTCCGGCGCCTGCATGGTTTTCACTTTGATCTTGTCCTCCGGCAGCTTGTATTTCTTCACATACTTGACGAAATAGAGGTGCCCGCCGCTGGCGCGCGGATACCCGACCGTGCGGCCGATCAGATCTTCCGGCTTCTTGATGTCTTCGCGCGCCGCGATGCCGATCTGCTGCCGGCTGGTCGACGCGTATGACGTGACGTAGAGCTTGCCGCCCTTGTCCCAGCGGGCCAATCCCCCGAGCTCGGTGGTCGCGCCGATATCCGAACTGCCGGTGAGGAGGGCGTCGAGGGCGACGTTGCCGTCGTCGAACGGCTTGAAGCTGCCCTCCAGATCGTACTTCGCGAACATCTTGCGTTCGGCGGCCACCACGAACGG
>DASZJC010000101.1:0-4372 GCA_035948495.1 Xanthobacteraceae bacterium
TCGTCGGTAAGCTGGAACGTGCCGTAGTGGTGGCCGAGCGCCAGCTCGGCGCCGCTGTCGCCGAACGCCTGCACGGCTTCGGCCGGGTTCATGTGCTGCGCGCTCATGAACCAGCGCGGCTCGTAGGCGCCGACCGGCAGAACGGCGAGCCGGAACGGCCCGTACCGCTCGCGCGCCGCGCGGAAGTGGCGGCCGTCGCCGTAGCCCGAATCGGCGACATGCAGGATGCGCCCGGCCGGCGTCTCGATGACGAACCCCGCCCACAGCGCGCGATTGCGGTCGAACGGCCCGCGCGCCGACCAATGGCGCACCGGAACGAGGGTCACAGCGACGCCGTCGCTGAGCATGGCCCGCTGGTGCCAGTCGTAGGCTTCCGCCGCGACCGCCGCATCGTGCGCGCGCATGATGGTGTCATTGCCGAGCGGCGTGACCACGCGCGGGCGATGGGCCGCCGCAAGCCGCGACAGCGTCGCGACATCGAGGTGGTCATAGTGATTGTGCGAGACCAGCACCGCGTCGATCGGGGGCAAGGCCTCGAACGCGATCCCCGGATCGTTGACCCGCTTTGGCCCGGCGAAGGTGAACGGCGAGGCGCGCTCCGACCACACCGGATCGACCAGCAGGTTGAGGCCGGCGGTCTGGAGCAACAGGCTGGCGTGGCCGACGTAGGAGATGCGCCAAGCCGAACCCGCGACCCGCGCCGGCGGCCGGTCGGCATAGGGGCTCGGCGCCCAGGCGGGCCACGCGACCTTGCCGTTCCCCATCTGCCAGCGGAGCAGGTCGAGCAAGCTGCGCGGCGGCACGCCGTCGGGGTCGACGAAACGCGTGCCGTCGAAGTGGTCGGATACCGGGCCGTCGTAGTAGCGGGCCATGGCGGCGCGCGCCGCGAGGCCGCCGACCCCGGCGGCGGACAGCGCGGCAAGGGCGGCAATGCTGCGGCGGCGGGAGAACTTCATGCGAGCGGGCTATGGTGTAATGGAGGCAATTGCTGGGCCGAACGAATCTTGACTTGGGCCGGGCCCCTCCCTACGTTCCGCGCGCTCTCGATAGAGGCATAAGTGAAGTTCGCCGACCGGCCAGGGCCGGAGGTCAACGCCCGACAGCGCGACGCGCCCTCGGGCGCAAAGGTGTTTGGATTTCTTTTTCTCCCTCTCCCCGGAGGGGAGAGGTGAAGAGCGGAGAGGCCGCGTTTCGAAACGCAGATTGAGTTGTCACGACGATGTTCGACAGCCTGTCGGAAAAGCTCGGCGGCATTCTCGACCGCCTCACAAGGCGCGGCGCGCTCAGCGCGGCGGACGTCGACGCGGCGTTGCGCGAGGTGCGGCGCGCGCTGCTCGAAGCCGACGTGGCCCTCGACGTCGCGCGCGCCTTCGTCGACAAGGTGCGCGAGCGTGCGGTCGGGATCGAGGTGCTGCGCTCGGTCACGCCCGGCCAGATGGTCGTGAAAATCGTCCACGACCAGCTGATCGAGACGCTCGGCGCCGACACCCAGCAGATCGACCTCAATGCGCCGGCGCCGGTGCCGATCATGCTGGTCGGCCTGCAGGGCTCCGGCAAGACCACCACGGCCGCCAAGATCGCCCGGCGCCTCGCCGAGAAGACGAAGCGCAAGGTGCTGATGGCGTCCCTCGACACGCGCCGACCGGCGGCCATGGAGCAGCTTGCGGTGCTCGGCCGCCAGACCGCAACCGACACGCTGCCGATCGTCGAGGGCCAGGCGCCGACCCAGATCGCGCGGCGCGCGCTCGAGGCCGGCCGCCTCGGCGGCTACGACGTGGTGCTGCTCGACACCGCCGGCCGTATCACGCTCGACGAGGCGATGATGGCGGAGGCCGCCGAGGTCAAGCGCGCAGCTGCCCCGCACGAGGTGCTGCTCGTTGCCGACGCGCTCACCGGCCAGGACGCCGTCAACCTCGCGCGCGCGTTCGACGAACGGGTCGGGCTCACCGGCATCGTGCTCACCCGCATCGACGGCGACGGCCGCGGCGGCGCCGCACTCTCCATGCGCGCGGTCACCGGCAAGCCGATCAAGCTCGTCGGCACCGGCGAGCAGCTCGACGCGCTCGAGGACTTCCACCCGGCGCGCATCGCCGACCGCATCCTCGGCATGGGCGACATCGTCTCCCTGGTCGAGAAGGCGGCGGCGACGATCGACGCCGAACGCGCCCAGCGCGTCGCCGAGAAGATGCGCAAGGGCGCGTTCGACCTCTCCGACCTGCGCGAACAGCTCACGCAGATGCAGAAGATCGGCGGCATGTCCGGCCTGCTCGGCATGATGCCGGGCATCGCCAAGATGAAGAACCAGCTCGCCGGCGCCAATCTCGACGAGCGCGTGCTCAAGCGGCAGGCCGCCATCATCGATTCGATGACCGCGCAGGAGCGCCGCCATCCCGATATCCTCAAGGCGAGCCGCAAGAAGCGCATCGCGGCGGGCTCCGGCACGCGGGTCGAGGACATCAACCGCCTGCTCAAGATGCACCGGACCATGGCGGACGTCATGAAGGCGATGGGCGGGGCGAAGCGCGGCCCGCTCGCCGGCTTTGCCAACATGCTGGGGCTGGGCGGCGGCATGCCGAGCCAGGCGGACCTCGCCAAGCTCGCGGAAAAAATGCCGGGCGGATTGCCCGGCGGCCTGCCGGGCGCGCCCGGATTGCCCGCGAGCCCGGCCCTGCCGCCGAAGTTCCCCGGCGCCCTTCCCGGCCTCGGCGGCAAGCTGCCCGGGCTCGGCGGCATGCCCGGCCTGCCGCCCGGGTTCGACAAGGGTTTCGGCAAGAAGAAATGACGGCGCCGCCGTCGATTCAGCAAACAAGAAAGGATCGAGCATGTCCCTGAAAATCCGGCTCGCCCGCGCCGGCACCAAGAAGCGGCCGTTCTATCACGTGGTGATCGCGGATTCGCGCAGCCCGCGCGACGGCCGCTTCATCGAGCGCATCGGCCATTTCAATCCGCTGCTCGCCAAGGACGCCGAAGGCCGGCTCAAGCTCGATCTCGACAAGGTCAAGGCCTGGCTCGTCAAGGGCGCAGTGCCCACCGACCGGGTGCTGCGCTTCCTCGACGAAGCCGGCGTGAAGAAGCGCGCGCCGCGCAACAATCCGCAGAAGGCAAAGCCGAAGAAGAAGGCGCAGGAGCGCGCCGCCGCGGCCGCCGGTGCGTCCGGCGGAGGCGCCGCGCCGGCGAGCTGACCGGCGTGGCCCGCCGACGCTCCGCGCGCGGGACGTCGGACCCGGCCGCGCCGGGCCAACGCGTCTGCGTCGCCGAGATCGGGGCCGCCCACGGCATCGCCGGCGAGGTCCGCATGCGCGCGTTCACCGCGGACCCGCTGGCGGTGACGCAATTCGGAACGCTGCAGGCGGAGGACGGCCGCGAGTTTGCCATCGCGGCGGTGCGGCCGGGAAAGGATTGTCTCATCGCGCGGCTTGCCGGCGTCGCCGACCGCACCGCGGCGGAGCGCCTGCGCAACCTCAAGCTCTACGTCCCGCGCGATCGGCTCCCGGCCATCGAGGAGCCGGAGACCTACTACCACGCCGATCTCATCGGCCTTGCGGTGGTCGGCCCGGACGGCACGGCGGTCGGCCGCGTCACCGCGGTGCAGAACTTCGGCGCCGGCGATCTCCTGGAGGTGACGCCGGCAGGCGGCGGACCCACGGTGCTGCTGCCGTTCACGCAAGACGTCGTGCCGGTCGTCGACCTGCCCGGCGCGCGGGTGGTGATCAACCCTCCCCTGGAGGGGGAGGGTCGGCCGCCGAAGCGAAGCGGAGGCGGCCGGGGTGGGGTGAAGCGAGAGGCGCCGGACTCGCGAGTCACCCCCACCCGATCGCGCACCGCGCGATCGGCCCCGGGTCAAGCCCGGGGCAGGCTCTCCCCCAAAGACGGGGAGGCATAACAAGCCATGTGGGCCGCGACCGTTCTCACCATCTTCCCGGAGATGTTTCCCGGGCCGCTGGGCTCGAGCCTGGCCGGCAAGGCGCTGGCCAACGGCCTGTGGTCGCTTAAGGCCACCGACATCCGCGATTTCGCCACCGACCGCCACCGCTCGGTCGACGACACGCCCGCCGGCGGCGGCCCCGGCATGGTGATGAAGGCGGACGTGCTCGCCCGCGCCATTGACGCGGCGGGCAGCGGGTGCCCGCGCCTGCTGATGAGCCCGCGCGGCACCCCGCTCACCCAAGGCCGCGTCGCCGAATTGGCGGCGGGGTCGGGTGTCGTCGCGGTGTGCGGGCGGTTCGAGGGAGTGGACGAGCGCGTAATCGAATCGCGCGGGCTCGAGGAGGTCTCGATCGGCGATTACGTGCTGTCGGGCGGCGAGATCGCCGCCATGGCGCTGATCGACGCCTGCGTGCGGCTGCTGCCGGGCGTCATGGGCGCGGAAGCT
>DASZJC010000102.1:0-5798 GCA_035948495.1 Xanthobacteraceae bacterium
GGTGCCGACGCCGCGCCGTTGGGCATGCGGTAACACGCATAGCTGATCAATCCATTCGTTTCGGAACGCGACGATACCGACCACCCTGCCGTTTTCAACAGCACCCCAGACATCGCACTTTTGCAATACGCGCTCGCGAAAGAACCGCCGATCTTCCTCCTGTGTGTGGAGGCCGGCCAGCCACGGCACGGCATGGTCCAACGCGCTTCGGTAGACGATCGCAGCAGCGTCCATGTCCGCCAGCGCGAGTCTCCTGAACATGGATCGAACTTCCCGCGAGCGGCGGGGCATCGCCGCGCGCCGCGTCCAGCACAGGAGCCGCCCTCGGCCTGAGGCCGACGCCGCGCAGCCGGCCTTACGCCACCAAGCCCGCCAGCGGCTTCACGTCCTCGCTGCCCGGGAACACGGTCGCGGCGAGCACGCGCTCGTCGACGCGCAGGTGGTCCGCGAGCACGCCTTTGAGCGCGGCGCGCAGGTCGGTCGTGGGCTTGAGGTCGCGGCGCTCATAAAGGTCGGCCTCCTTGAGGCCGGGCCAGTCGGCGATGACGCGCCCGCCCTTGAGCGCGCCGCCGAGGAGCACCGCGACCGTGGCGGTGCCGTGGTCGGTGCCGTCGGTGCCGTTGATGCGCGCGGTGCGGCCGAACTCGGTGACGATGGCGACGACCGTCTCGCTCCAGGCGCTGCCCATGTTCTTCTCGAACG
The DNA here is from genome assembly GCA_035948495.1 of Xanthobacteraceae bacterium. Taxonomy (GTDB): domain Bacteria; phylum Pseudomonadota; class Alphaproteobacteria; order Rhizobiales; family Xanthobacteraceae; genus AP-16. The sequence continues at coordinate 703 of DASZJC010000102.1, forward strand.
CCGGGATCGCGCCATCGAGCGCGCCGAGCAGGTTCGCGAGCTGCCCGCCGGTCGCGCCTTCGTTGATGTGGGTGTCCCAGCCGACGAGGCCGACCGCGCCGACGCGGGGCCCATCGGGCCGCGCCATGTATTTCGCCGCGGTGGCGGCGACGTCGCTGAAGTATTGGCGCACGCGCGCGATGCCGGCGGTCTCGATCTCGAGCGGCTTCACCGCGTCGATGCCGCCGGCGCGCGCGACGGCGAGGAGATCGCGGCGGCCTTCGAGCGCGCGCGCAAGCTTGGCGTCGGTGTGGCGATAAAGGTCGAGCAGGCGCGCCTGGGTGTCTTCGCTTGCCGGCAGCAGGCGCTGCGGCACCCACGACATAACCGGCGCGGGCCCGCGCACCACGAGCGGCGTCACCGGGCCGACCGCGAAGGCGCGGCTGCCGCGCGGATCGATCCGGCCGTCGGCCTCGAGGGAGGCGAGCGCGCGGTTGAGCCAGCCGCTGTCCATGCGGCCGGGCCGCACGAGCCCGCTCTCGAGCACGTCCTGGCCGTCGAAATGGGAGCGCTCGCGGTAGGAGGTGGCGGTCGCGTGCACGATCGTCGCCTGCTGCGCTTGGTAGAGGCGCGCGAGGTTCGGCATCGCCGGGTTGAGGGCGAAGAACGAGTCGAGCGGCAGCGCCGTCGGCTTGCCGTCGAGCGCCAGCCCCTTCTCGCCGCGCAGCTTCGCCCAGTCGGGATCGCCGACCGGCGCCACCATGCCGAGCCCGTCGAGGGCGCCACGCAGCACCACCACCAGAAACCGCGGATCGCGGCCTTCCGCGCGCGCGAGCTTCGGGGCATAGGCCCAGGCGAACAGCGCGCCCGAGGCGAGCAGCATTTCGCGGCGGGTGGGGGCGTGCAAATTCAACGTCATGGGACCGCTCCTTTGAACTTGGAGCATTTTCCGGAAAAGCGGGCACCGGCTTTCCACAGAAAGTGCGACCAAATTAAAAACCCAGAGCGCCTTTCCGATTCAATGGAAGCGGAAAGCGCGCTGGTCGCTTGCGACGACCCCGGCTCGCGCAACGCCGCGCGCTGCTGGGCCGGGATGACACCTGTTTTTTTGCGCCACGGCGTGTCACCTCCGTTGGAATTCGGGCGCCATGAACGCCAGCGCCAGCGCCTGCTGGCGCGTCTCGGCGCGGGCGACGGCCTGGCGCGTCTCGGCCGAGGCGAGCGGGCCGAGCGCGCCGTCGAGGACCGCCTCCAGCTCGACCCGGTCGGCGACGCGTTCGGCGAAGTTGTTGGCGATGTCGAGGCGCAGCCCCATGCCGTCGATCCAGGCCGCTTCGTCGTCGGCAAAGCCCTGGGGCGCCGCCGGCCGCCACAGCGGCTCGCCGAGCAGCGCCTGACCCCGGGTGAACCGTTCGGGATCGGCGCTGCGCAGGCCAGCCGCGCGCACCATGGCGACGACCCACTCGCACGGCCGCTTGAGCTTGTCCTGGGTCGGCGCCCACGTCTCGTCGGAGGTGACCAGCACCTTGGCGATTTCCTTGAGATCCCCGTCCGTGTCGCGGAAGGTCTTCGCCAGCCGCTCGACCAGAGCCGGCGGCGGCACGTCGGCGGAGAAATAGCGCGCGAACTTGGTGGCGACGTGGGTCGCCGTTGACGGATGGCGGGCGAGGTCGATCAGCGCCGCGCGGCCCTGTTCGACGCCGCTGTCGGGATACGTCTTGTCGAGCACCTGCTGCGGCCCGGGTTCGTGCATGCGCCCATTGAAGACGAACTCGACGCCGTGCTCGGGATTGCCGACGGCCGGGATGATGGTCCAGCCGGTCAGCACGTTGGCAAAGCGGATGACGTCGTCCTGGCTGTAGCCGGTGCGCACGCCCAAGGTATGCAGCTCCAGGATCTCGCGCGCGAGGTTCTCGTTGAGCCCGCGGGTGCGGTTGACGCCGGCGACCGAGTTCGGCCCTATCGACACGTTGTTGTTGAGGTAGATCAGCATGGCCGGGTGCCCCTCGACCGCGAGCAGCATGTCGGCGTAGCGGCCGAGGATGTGCGGCCTGATCGCTTCGCGCTCGTAGCCCCCGGCCATGTTGAAGACGGTGTCGGTCGATACGCAGAAATGGTTCGACCAGAACCAGACCAGGCGCTCGGCAAAGCCGATCTCGGCGCCTACCGCGGCGTCGAGCCGGGCCTTGACCTCCTTGAGGAAGTTCTGCCGCTCGACGGCGGTGGGGCCCTGGACCGCGAGCGCCGCGTCGGCGGATTTGGCGGCGGCCGCCATGCGCGCCGTGTCGTCGCTCATCGCCGGGGCTTGCGGTTGACTTAGCGCGGCCAAGCGCTCGGCCTCCTTCTGGGCGCGTTGCGCGACGATCGTCTGGGCCCGGCGGTCCGACCGCGCCTCGAAGGCGGCGCGCGAGGACTGCACGGCGGTCAGCAGCTCGGGATTGTCGATGCGGCCGATGCCCGGGCGCTCGAGTTCGGCAAGGAGCGCACCGCGCGGGTCCGACGCGATCGCCGCGATCGAGCCCGGGCGCGGCCCCAGGCCGAAGCGGTGGAGCGCGAGTGCAGCCTGGCGCTGCGGGTCTTGTGTTGCTTGCGAGTCCTGGACCATGAGACCACCAACGAGATGATGTGCTTTGCGTGTTTGGGTCGACGTTATTCTAGCCGAGTCCGGGGACGAGGTCGCGCCCGGCCTTGAACTCGATGGTCGAGCCGGCGAAATCGTCGCCGACCGGCTCGAACCGGCCGCCCAGGTGCTTGGCGAGGAACATTTCCGCCACCGCCATGAACGAGCGGCGGTTCTCCGGCCGGCGGAAGCCGTGCCCCTCGTCGGAATAGAACAGGTAGGTGACCGGAATGCCGCGCGCCTGCATCGCCTGGACGATCTGCTCGGACTCGGCCGGCTTCACCCGCACGTCGTTCGCTCCCTGGCCGATGAGCAGCGGGCGCACGATGCGGTCGACGTGATTGAGCGGCGAGCGCTCCTGCAGGAACTTCTGCCCCGCCTCGGTCGTGTAATCGCCCATGCGGACCTTCCAGATGGTCTGCCACGGCTTCCAGTAATCGGGGATGGCGCGCACGAAGGTGACGAGGTTGGAAATGCCGAACAGGTCGACGCCGCAGGCGAATTTCTCCGGCGTGAAGGTGAGGCCGACGAGCGCCGCGTAGCCGCCGTAGCTCGCGCCGAAAATGCCGACGCGCTTTTCGTCGGCGATGCCGCGGCGGATCGCCCAATCGACCGCGTCGATCAGGTCGTCGTGCATCCGGCCCGCCCATTCGAGATTGGCGGCGTTGACGAACGCCTTGCCGAAGCCGGTCGAGCCCCGGTAGTTGACGCTGAGTGCTGCATAGCCGCGATCGGCGAGCCATTGATGGGTCGGCTGGAGACCCCAGGCGTCGCGTGCCCACGGGCCGCCGTGCACGCACAGCACCAGCGGCAGCGGCTTGTCCTTTGCGGCGCCGCGCGGCCGCGACAGGTAGCACACGAGCTCGAGGCCGTCGCGCGCGCGCACGACGACCGGCTCCATCGCGACCAGCGGCGTATCCTCCAGGTCCGGCCGCGCGCTGAACAGGAAGCGCCCTTTCTTGGCGGCACGGTCGTAGTGGAAGAATTGCCAGGGCGCCGTGTCGCGCTCGTAATAGACGACCGCCTGGCGCCCGTCGTCCGACAGGTCGACGGACACCAGATCTCCGTCGGACAGCTTGGCCAAGTGGGCGAAGTCGTCGGCGTAGTCGCGATCGACCACGTGCCAGGTCTTGCGCGTGAACACCGCAGCACCGGCGATCGGCCGGTAGGTGAGGGGCTCGAGGCTCAGCTCCACCACATCGGCCTTCGGGTTCTCGGTCAGCACACGCGTCGCGCCGGTCGCGAGATCCTGGGCAACCACCGCCGCCTTGTCGCGCCCGCGCGAGTCGAGCCAGTAAAGCTCCCGGCCGTCGTCGCTGAATTCGATCGGCCGCGTCGACATGGCGTCGGCCATGTCGATCCTGGCGAACAGGCGCCAGTCGCCGTCCGCGCCGTGTTGCAGATAGTCCCAGCCGCCGTCGGCGGCGCTCTTCACCGCGAAGCGGACGCGGAACTGCGGGTCGGTGAAGAAGAAGACGAAACCGTTGTTGGCCTGCAGCAGGGTGCTCTGGCCGGTCGCGACGTTGACGCGGAAAATATCGAAGAACCGCTTGTCGCGTTCGTTGTGGGCGATCAGCAATTCGTCCGGGAAATGATGCGACTGCTGGTGGATGTAGCTCTTGACGCCGGGCCCGGGGGTGAGCGCGATGCTGGCGCCGGTCTCGACGTCGACCCGATGCGCCTGCCAGTTTTCGTCGCCGCCCAACTCGCGGAAGTAAACGACGTGGCGGTTGTTGTGCAGCCAGACGAGCCCGGGACCGAGGTTGCGGTCGGCGACCCGGGTGAGGGGGCGCGCCTGGGCGAGGTCGTCGATCGGGGCGACCCAGGCATTGAGGACGCCGTCGAGCGGAGCGAGGAAGGCGATGCGCCGGCCGTCCGGGCTGATGCGCGCGATCGAGCGTTCGGGATCGCCGAACAGCAGCCGGCGCGGGATCGGTGCGGCGGCGTCGGGCCCCGACACGGTGCGCGCGCCGTCAGCCGGAGCCTGCGGTCGCGCGCGGCCGGCGCCGAGCGCCAGCGCGCCAACCCCGGCCGCCGTGGCGAAGACGAGGCGGCGCCGCGCAAGGTCGATCCGCGTCATCGGCCGGACCTCCCTGATCCCGACCTTCCCGCCCCTTTACTTCAGGTAACGCTACGGTGTGTAGCATATAGCGCGGCGCATGGCAAGGGGCACAAGGGCCGCCTGACATCCGCATCCGCGCATCAATACTGCGGGCCGAGCGCGATGCCGCCGATCCTGCCGTCATCGAGCAGGCGAATGCGCCATTCCGCCGTGCCGTTGGCGAACCGCGCCATGTAGACATCGCTGTCGAGCGCCGAGACCGCGCGGAACGACATGGCGCGCATCGGGCCGAGCTTGGCCAATATCGCCTGATCGCGCAGCAATTGTTGGCGCGTCTCCGCCCCCACCTCCTCGGTCATCTCCTCGTAATGCGGCGCGCCGCGGGCGACCGCGTCGATGTGTCGACGCAACGCCTCTTCGCTGCCCTTGCGCGGC
>DASZJC010000103.1:0-6053 GCA_035948495.1 Xanthobacteraceae bacterium
CCGACCACGCCGATCGAGCCGACGATCGATGAGGAGTCGCACACGATCTCGTCGGCGGCGCAGGCGATCATGTAGCCGCCGGAGGCGGCGACGTCTTCGACGAACGCGATCACCGGCCGCTCGTGCTCCTCGGCGAGCTGGCGGATGCGCTGATGAATGAGATGCGACTGCACCGCCGAGCCGCCCGGCGAGTTGATCGCCAGCGCCACCGCCGACGCGTTGCGCACCGCGAAGGCGCGCTCGAGCGAGCGGGCGACGGACGAGATGGTCAGTCCCGGCCGCAACGGGGTCGAGAAGCCGATCACCCCGGCGAGGCGAACGATCGGCACCACGGCGGCGCCGCCGCCCAGGCGCCGCGGCAGCAGCGGGCGGATCCGTTCGAACAGCCTTTTCAGGGTCTCGCGCATGGCCAGGACATAGGCCTCATTGGGCTTCGGCTCAAGTCGGACGACGGAGGACAGAGGACGGGGGGAGCCGTGCCGTCCGTGCTCATCCCGTCGTCCGTCGTCCGCCCTCTGTCGTCTGTCTAACGCAGTCGTTACTTTTCAGTGATTGCGCGATCAACCATATGCTGGTTGCGATCAGGAGGAGTTCGCCATGGCATCAAGGCTCCTGCGTATCCTCGTCGGCCTCGCCCTCGTGGCCGCCGCCTCGGCCGCCGCCGCCCAAGGCATGCGCCCGGCGGGCGAACCGGGCCGCAAGACGGCGATCTTCGCTGGCGGCTGCTTCTGGTGCATGGAACACCCGTTCGACGAAATCGCGGGGGTAATCTCCGTCACCGCCGGCTATACCGGCGGCACTAAGGCAAACCCGACCTACGAGGAGGTGTCCTCCGGCACCACCGGCCACGCGGAATCCGTGCAGGTGGTCTACGACCCGGGCAAGGTGAGCTATCAGAAGCTCGTCGACGTGTTCTGGCACAACATCGACCCGCTCACCGCCAACGCGCAATTCTGCGATCACGGCACCCAGTACCGCTCGGCGATCTTCTATCTGGACGACGAGCAGAAGCGCATCGCCGAGGCCTCGAAGGAGGCGCTGGCCAAGTCGGGCCGGTTCGACAAGCCGATCGTGACGCAGATCGTCGCCGCCTCGACCTTCTGGCTGGCGGAGGACTATCACCAGCATTACTACAAGACCAACCCCGTCAGGTATAAGTTCTACCGCTACAATTGCGGCCGCGATCAGCGGCTCGAGCAATTGTGGGGCAAGCCGAACTCGTGAATCTCCCGCTCCCCGCAACCGGGGAGAGGGAGCAGCCCAGGAGGCCAAACATGAAGCGACGCGATCTCCTGCTCGGGGGCGCCTGTGTCGCCGCCGCGGTGGCAGTTCCGCCTCTGCTGCGGTCGAGCCGCGCCGCTTCCGAGACGTTCGAAGTGACGCACAGCGACGACGAGTGGAAGCGCCTGCTGACCCCGGCGCAGTTCCAGGTGCTGCGCAAGCACGGCACCGAGCGCCCGTTCACCAGCGCGCTCAACGACGAGCATCGCGCGGGCGTGTTCCATTGCGCCGCCTGCGACCTTCCGCTGTTCCGCTCCGAGACCAAGTTCGACAGCGGCACCGGCTGGCCGAGCTTCTATGCGCCGATCGAGGACGCGGTGCGCACGTCGAACGATTTCAGCATGATCCTGCCGCGCACCGAAGCGCACTGCCGGCGCTGCGGCGGCCATCTCGGCCACGTGTTCGACGACGGCCCGCCGCCGACCGGCAAGCGCTACTGCATGAACGGCGTCGCGCTGAAGTTCGCGCCCGCCGCGGCTAGCGGGCCTGCTTGAGGCCGGCGGCCTCGCTGACCGCAAGAGACGCAAGTCAGCTCGCTGCCGACTGCGCAACGGGCTCGGTCGCGAACAGCTTCAACAGCGCGAAGGTAACCGCGAGCGTCGCGAGATAAACGAGGAACTGGAGCGCGGTCGGCTGGTCGCTGTAGCCGATCAGGGTGTGGAGCGCGCGGCCCAGCAGCGAGCGGTCCGAGAGCAGCCACGAGCTGTCCCACAGGATCGCGCCGAGGGCGGTGAGCGCGTTCGCCGCCTCCAGGAACGCGACCGCCTGGGCGGCCATGCCGGCGGCGAGGAACGCCAGCATGACGGTCGTCACCGCGAACAGGTGGCGGCTCGGGATTGTCAGCAAGCCGAGATAGGTGAGCACGCAGGTGGCGACGCCGAGCGCGAGGCCGGCAACGCCGCCGGCGAGAATGGCAAGACCCGAACCGGGTTCCGAGGCGGCGGCGACGCCGTAGAGAAACAGCACCACCTCGAAGCCCTCGCGCAGCACCGCGATGGCGACCACGACGGCGAGGCCGGCGAGCGACTTCGCTCCCGCCTGGACGGCGCGCCCCGCCGCACGCATCTCGGCGGCGAGGTCGCGCCCATGCCGCGCCATCCAGACGTTATGCCAAGTGAGCATCGCGACCGCGACGAGGAGGATCGCGGCGTTGAACAGCTCCTGACCGAAGCCTTCGAACGCCGCCGAAAGCGATGCCGCGAACAGCGCCGCCAGGCACGCGCCGAGCACGCCCGTGGCGGCGCCACCGCCGATCCACCACCCGCGATGAGCTATGCCGCCGGTCACCGCCATGACGATGCCGACGATGAGCCCGGCCTCGAAGACCTCGCGAAAGACGATGAGGAGGGCGGCAAGCACGGGCAGGTCCTACTGAACCACCAGGGTGCCCCGCGTCTCCTGGTGGAAGTCGTCGAAGAAACCGTAGCGGCCAGGCGAAAGCGCCCGCACGTTGATCACACCCTCGCTGTTGGGCGCGACGACTTTCTCCACCCGCAGCGACACGCTCTCGAACTCCATGGCGGTCGAGTCGAGATTGCGGACCCGGATGGTGATCGGCCGGTTGGCGGGAGCATGCGGCGCGGACGGCTCGAAGCGATGGTTCTTGACCGTGATGTGCACGACCGCGTCCTGGGCTTGCGCCGGCCCGCCGCAGGCGACGAGGATCGCTGCCACCAACAGCGCCGGCGCGATCGCGCGCATGCTCTCGACCAAGGTCATGGGATTCATCTCCTTACGATGCCGCATTCTGCATAACCGCTCGATTGCAACGCATATTCCTGCAGATTGGCTAAACGGAACATGCACCGGCGGCATAATGCCCTCCGGCGCCGCCGGGCGTCGCTAGAACTCGACGGCAAATTTCACCTTGGCGCGGTGGCGCGCGAAGTCGGTGAGATCGAGCGGGCCGGAAGCGCCGACCTCATGGCCGGCGACCTGGGTGTTCCACGCCGCCGTCATGAACATCTTGGCGCTGAGCTGGACGTAGAGAGTCGGGCCGACGTAGACCGCGTCGCCGGTGAACGTGTTGAACCAGATCCCTTCGTAATGGCGCAGGTACCAGGCCTCGGCGCCGATCGTGACTTGGGGACGGATGCGATAGGCGAGCGCGACCGATTCGCCGAGCGTCGATTCCTGGGTCCACACGCCGAGATCGCCCCGCGTCGTCTCCGGCTCGTAGAGCAGGTTGCCGCCGAGATAGAGCCGGTTCGCGATCAGCTCGAGATCGGCGTTGACCTTGGTCTCCAGGCCGTAGTTGACCACGCGCGCGCCGCTCGTCTCGTCGAACGCGTGCCACTCGGGCTCGGCCGAGAGCGTGATCGCGAGCGGCGAATTCGTGCCGCGGTCGAGCAGCAGATAGCGCAGCTCGGCGAAGAAGCCATTGAACTTGACGGCGTTCATGTCGTCGAGCCCGGTGACGTTCCGGACGTCGTAATAGGCGGCGAGCGGCCCGAGCTCGATCTGGATGTATTGGTTGGGCGTGAACTCGTATTCGAATTTGGTCTCGCTCACTGCATAGCGGCCATCGCGCTTGCCGAAGTTGATGACGCTTTCGGGAGAGAATTCCTTCTCGCCCTCGAGGCCGATGCCCGAACCCTCGGTGAAGCCGAAGATGTATTTGGTCTCGATCTCGTGATAGACGTCCGCGTCGTCGGCGAACGCGCGCGCCCCTGAGAGCAGCAGCGCGACGGCAATCGCCGATCCGCAGGCACAAGCCTTGCCGCGCGCACGCATATCTTCGCCCCCACTCGTTGCGCGCCGGATGACGCGCTCCCGCCGAACTTGCTTAGCTTTGCCGATGCCGCGGGTCAACGAACGCAGCAAACATTATAATTGCTCTAATTCTAATAAACGCGCTTGCCAAGTTTAGAGCGCTTCTAAAGAACGCTGCCGCCATGCCGGATCGAGGTGACTCACGCAGCGGCAAGCGGGAGCGCCGCGCCGTGCCGCAGCACCGCCTCCGCTTCGGCGCTCGGGCGGCCCTGAGCGTCGGCAAGGATGAAACCCGGCAGCAGCGCGAGCGGCGCGCGGCTCCCCTTGACGGCGCGGATGAGAACGCGGATCGCCGGCGCATCCGGGCGCGGGTGGACGGGCTGCACCGTCACCGCGCCGAAGCCGGGCGCGAGCGCCGCCAGCAGGTCGGCCAAGCCGTCCGCTCGCCAGATCAGCGTCACGGTTCCGCGCCCGCCGAGCAGGCGGCCGGCGCTGCGCAGCCATGGCGCGATGCCGGACGCCGAGACGTGAGCAAGCCGCCGCCCGGCGTCGGGCGAGACGTTGCGCGTCAAGCGATCGTTGAACGGAGGGTTCATCAGCACCCGCGCGGCCGATCCGGGGGGCAGGGCCGCCGCCGCGAAGGCGCGGGCGCCCGCGGCGACGTCGAGCGCCACCGCGCGCACGCGGTCGTCGAAGCCGTTGCGGCGGATATTGTCGGCCGCGAGCGCGACGAGCGCGGGATCGATCTCGGCCAATGTGACCGAGAGACCCGGCACGCGGGCCGCGAGCGCCAGGCCGGCGGCGCCGACCCCGGCGCCGAAATCGACCGCATGCTCGCCCGTCTCGGCGGCGGTCGCGGCGGCGAGCAGGATCGCGTCGTGGCCGACCCGGTGGCCGCGCCGCGGCTGCCGCAGCACGAGCCTGCCGCCGAGCACGGCGTCCTCGGTCGTCTCGGCAGCGACAGTCTCACGCCTCATCGGTCCGCAGTTCGTGGGCAAGGCCCGCATCGACGAGCAGCTGGCGCGCCGCCCGCGCGCGTTCTTCAGGCACCAGGATGCGCCGCGGCAGGATGCCGATCGAGCCCTCGAGCACGCTCATGTTCTGATCGAGCACGATGTGCGCGATGCCGGCGCCGTCGAGCAGCGCGCCGACCGCCGATACCAGCACCGCGTCGTTGGTGCGAACGAGTTCGCGCATGTCAGACACCGGAGGTCGGATGCAGGATGTCGGATGACGGAGGATCAATCATACGCTCTCATCCGTCCTCTGTCGTCTGTCCTGCGTCGTCCGATTCCAACGCCCGCTGGCGCAAATAGGCGAGGACCTTCATCTCGCGGCGGCCGCGCGTGACCGTGCCGAGCACCATCCCGCAGGTCAGCGACAGGAAGGCGAGCAGCATCAGGCCGGTCGCCAGCACCGCCGTCGGCAGCCGCGGCACGATGCCCTCGCGCAGGTAGGTGGCGACGATCGGGATGGCGAGTACGACCGCGGCGAGCGCCAGCACGCCGCCGATCGCGGCGAAGAACGGCTGCGGCCGCTCGGACTTGTAGAGGAGGACGATGGTCCACAGGATGCGCAGGCCGTCGCGCCAGGTGTGGAGCTTGGGGGCCGAGCCGCGCGGCCGCGCGTAATAGGGGGCGGGAATCTCCGCAACCGGCAGGCCGAGCTCGAGCGCATGAACGGTGAACTCGGTCTCGATCTCGAAACCGCCGGAGAGCATGGGGAACGACTTGACGAACCGGCGGGTGAACACCCGATAGCCCGACAGCATGTCGGTGAAAGCGTGGCCGAACACCGCCGAGACGAAGCCGGTGAGCAGGCGGTTGCCGGTGCGATGACCCAGCCGATAGGCTGCTTGCGCGCGGTCGACCCGGCTGGCGACCACCATATCCAGGCGGTCGTCGATCAACCGGGCGATCATGGCGCGCACGCTCGGCGCGTCGTAGGTCGCGTCTGCGTCCACCAGCACGTAGATGTCGGCATCGACGTCGGCGAACATCCGGCGCACGACGTGGCCTTTGCCCTGGTGCGCTTCGCGCCGCACGATCGCGCCGGCGGCG
>DASZJC010000104.1:0-2615 GCA_035948495.1 Xanthobacteraceae bacterium
TCAAGTCGGCCGCGATGCCGCTGATCATGAGCTTCAGCGACGATCAGATGCGCGAGTTGCAGTCCATCACCCGCGTCGCCGGCCTCGACAAGCTGGTCCCGAATTTCTGATTCAGGCATTCCGCGTCGTCATCGCCCGCGCCGTTATTTGTTATGGCGGGGGAAGGAGCCAGCGTCGCCACCGGCGTACTTGAAAGAGCATCCGCAGCGGCTGCTCAGGGCTGCTTGCGCCGCAGCGGGACGACGCCGGCGGCCTGGTAGATCAGGAGTTCGACCGTTGCGACCAGCCCGGCCTCGTCGAACGGCTTCGTCAACACCACCGCGTCGCGGAAGCCTTGCGGCAGCGCTTCGTGTCCGTATCCGGTCACGAACGCGAATGGAATGTTCCGCTTCGTCAGCGCGGCCGCAAGTTCGTTGACCGGCTGGCCGGCGAGATTGACGTCCAGGAGCGCGGCGTCGCACTGCGCTTGCGCGCACAGGTCTTTGGCGTCCCGCAGCGTTCCGGCGGTTCCGACGATCTCGCAGCCGGCGGCCGTCAGGCACGATTCCAGGTCCATGGCCACGAGCGGCTCGTCGTCGATGACGATGACCCGCTTGCCGGCGAGGCTTTGTTTGGCGTCGAGGCGGCGGAGCAGGGCGCTGGCTTCTGCCGCCGGCGCGGTCACGGCCAGCCCCATGTTCGACCTGATCTGGTCGGGGAGCGGCAGGGTGAAGGTGCCGCTCATGCCCTGCGCGCCGTAGCGGATCGAAGCTTGGCCGCCTTGCGCCCTGAGCGTCTGTTCGATCAGGGTGCTGCCGAACCCACGCTCCCGCGGGGCGGCGACCTTGCCCCCTCCGCTTTCCCGCCAGTCGAGCACGAGCTGGCGTCCGCCGTTACTGCGGATCTCCCAGGTCACCGACAAGCGCCCGTCCGGGCCCGACAGCGCGCCGTACTTGCGGGCGTTGGTGGCAAGCTCATGCACCACGAGGGCGAGGTTCATGGCCGCTTGCACGTCGAGCACGAGCGTCGGGCCCGCGCACTCCACGCGCTGGTCGTCGCCCTCGCCGAGCAGGACCTGGTCGCGCACGAGGTCCATGATCTCGGCGCCCTGCAGCCTCGTCTGCGTCAACAGGTCGTGCGCGCGCGCGAGCGCCTGGATGCGCCCGCTGAAGCCGGCGACGAAATCGGCCGGGTTCCTGGCACGGCGCATCGACTGGTTGGCGATGGCCTGGATGGTCGCCAGCGTGTTCTTGACGCGGTGGTTCAGCTCCTGCATCAGCAGCCGCTGCAGCATTTCCGCTTGCTTGCGCTCGGTGATGTCGCGCGCGATCTTCGCGGCTCCGATCACCTGTCCGGACTTGTCCCGCAGCGGCGACACGCACAGCGACACGTCGATGCGCCGGCCGTCCTTTGCAACGCGGACGGTCTCATAGTGATCGATGTGCTGACCCCGCCGCAGTTGCGCGAGAATGCGACCTTCTTCCGCGTGCAGCTCCGCCGGGATGATGCGGGTGATCGACTGGCCGATCATTTCCTCGGGCCGGTAGCCGAACAGGCGCATCGCCGCGGCGTTCCATGAGGTCACCCGGCCGTCGATGGTCTTGCTGACGATCGCGTCGTCCGACGAGGCGACGATGGCCGCAAGCCGCGCCGCTTCCAGCTCGCTCGCGTGCCGCTCGGTGAGATCCATGAGCAGGTTGATGGCGCCGGTCAGGCGCCCGGAGGCATCGCGCAACGGCGTCGGGTAGGGCAGGAAGTTGACCCTGGTGCCGTCCGGCCTTTCCGCCACGGCCTCGACCCCACGGACCGGCCGCCCCTCCTTGAGGGTCACCGCCATCGGGCACTCGTCATGCGGTAACGGGCGGCCGTCCGGCCAGAAAAGTTTCCAGGACCCGCACCATTGGCTGCTGCCGACCTGCGGCCGGCGGCCCCACAGTTCCGCGGCGGCCTCGTTGTAATAGGTGATGCGGCCCTTGGCATCGGTCATGTAGACCGCGACCGGCAACGCGGCGAGCAACTCCGTTCCAACCATCACGCGACCCCTCAACGACTGGCTCAACGCCAGCACCGCCGCTTTGTTCCTCGACGGCGAGAACGCCGCGCCGCCGGCCGCGCGGCAGCGCGCAGCTTTACGCCGCGCAAGTTCTAATGCGGCGGTAAGCAGTGCCGGCGGCGGCGGTCACCTGGGCGGGGGCGGCGGCGGCATCCGCTCGAAGTTCGGGACGTCTTCCGGCGTTTCGTCCCACGCCGGGCGGTTGCGCGTGTAGACGACCGCTTGCGCGGCGAACCAATCGTTGTCGTCGAGGCATCCGACCGCGATGCCGATCACGCCCGGGCGCGCCGAGTTTTCGCCGTACACCCGGCTGCCGCAGACCGGACAGAAATGCCGTGTGTTGATGTTTCCGCTCTCCGCGGTGGAGGGGTAGCTCGCGGTCGCGCCGCGGATGGCGACGTCCTCCTTCTTGAAGAAGGCCAGCGACATGTGCCCGGTGCCGGACGCGCGCTGGCAGTCCTTGCAATGACATTGCGCCATGCGGATGGGCTTGGCGTTGACCGTGTAGCTCACCGCGCCGCACAAGCAGCGGCCTTGGGCAAAAGGTTCGTTCGCCATCTTGATCCTCCCTCGTGGGCGTTGG
>DASZJC010000105.1:0-2944 GCA_035948495.1 Xanthobacteraceae bacterium
TCGCAATTGTTCTCGATCGCGGCCTTCGGCGCCATCGTTCCATTGCTGCATCCGCTGTTTCCCGCTGCCATGCTGGCGGAGGCGATCGCGCCGCGCTGCGAGCACCCGCGCTATGCGGCCGCCGGATATCACGAGCCGAGCCTCGTGTTCGTGTTCGGCACCGCGACCTTGCTCACCGACGGGCCGGGCGCCGCCGATTTTCTCGGCGAGGGCGATTGCCGCTTTGCCTTCGTCGAGGCGCGCCAGGAGCGCGGCTTCGTTCGGCGCGCCGAAGCGATCGGCCTGCGCTACGCGCCGGGTCCGCGGGTCGAGGCGATCAACTATAACGAGGGCGGCCGCGCCATCGCGATCGCGGTGTACCGCTCGCAGGTGCAGCCGTGACCGCGACCGGCGTGAAGCAAGACGCGGCGCCGCCGCCCGCCGGAGCGGCGCGACGCGTCCTCGGCACCGTGGTTGCGGTGCTCGCATTGCCGGCGCGTCCGCCGCGGCAGCCCGCCGGAAGCGCCCCCATGCTGCCGGCCGCGCGGCTGGCGGCGGGCGTCCTCGCCGCGGCCGTGTTCATCGGCGGGGCGATGCTCGTTCTCGACAAGTGGGCCTACGGCCAGCAAAAGCGGCTGCCGATTCCTGTGATCGACGTGTTCAACCAAATCACCGACTACGGCAGGTCCGGCTGGGTCCTGTGGCCGTCCGGGCTTCTCATCGTTGCGCTCGCGGTCCTCGCGGCGACGACGTCCCGGCGCCTGATCCGTTTGACGATCTTCTCGCTCGTCGTGCGCCTCGAGTTCATATTCGTGGCGATTGCCGTTCCGGGGCTCGCGGTCGCGATCGTCAAGCGGCTCATCGGGCGGGTGCGGCCCTCCGCGCTTGGGCCGTTCGCCTACGTGCCGTTCTCATGGCGGCCCGACTACGCCGGCATGCCGTCGGGTCACGCCACCGCGGCGTTCGCGGCCGCCGTTGCGATCGGCGCGGTGTGGCCGCGCGCGCGCCCATTGCTGTGGGCTTACGCCCTGGTGATCGCGCTCAGCCGAGTGATCATCGCCGCGCATTATCCGAGCGACGTCATCGCCGGCGCCTGCGTCGGCGGTTTCGCCGCGCTGCTCGTCCGCAATTTTTTCGCCGCGCGCCGATTGGGCTTTGCCGCCGCGCGCGACGGGGCCGTCCACGCCCTGCCGGGCCCGTCGCTGCGGCGGATCAAATCGATTGTGGCCGGCCTGTTCGCGCCGGCTTCCTGATCGATCGCATTTTCGGCGGAAAAGCGCTGCCCAGGTTCCCGGAGAATGCGTTAAAAGGCGCCATGCCCGAGAGCAGCAATAGGCCGGAGCGCGCGGCGCCCGCCGTGTCGGTGGTCGTGCCGGTCAGGAACGAAGGCGACAACGTCGGCTCGCTCGCCGAGGAGATCGCGGCCGCCATGAACGGGCGCTGGAGCTTCGAAGTCCTGTTCGTCAACGATGGCTCGACCGACGACACCGCGGCGGCGCTCGGCCGGCTGATGGTGGAACGCCCGTGGCTGCGTCAAATAAATCATGCGACCTCGTGCGGCCAATCCGCGGCGGTGCGCACCGGGGTCGCGGCGGCGCAGGGGCCGCTCGTCGTCACCCTCGACGGCGACGGCCAGAACGACCCGTCGTTCATCCCGGCCCTGGTGCGCGCGCTCGAAACAGGCGGCGCCCGCGTCGGCCTGATCGCCGGACAACGGGTCGGGCGCCGCGCCTCGGGCTTCAAGCGGCTGCAGTCGCGCATCGCCAACGCGGTACGCGGCGCGGTCCTGCGCGACGGAACCCGCGACACCGGCTGCGGCCTCAAGGCGCTCCGGCGCGACACGTTCCTGGCGCTGCCCTATTTCGACGGCCTGCATCGCTTCCTGCCGGCGCTCGTCAAGCGCGACGGCTACGAGGTGGGCTACGTGGAGGTGATCGACCGGCCGCGCCGCCACGGCCGCTCGAACTACGGACTGTGGGACCGGCTGTGGGTCGGCATCCTCGACCTCGCCGGCGTATGGTGGCTGATCCGGCGGCGCAAGCGCGTCCCGCGGATTTCGGAGGTAACCCCGCATGCTCGCTGATCTCATTCACCCGCTGGAAAGTTACCTCTACGAAGTCTTCGTCGTGCGGTTCGACGGCTGGGCCGCGCTCGGCTTCCTCGCCCAGGCCCTGTTCTCGGCGCGCTTCGTGGTCCAGTGGATCGCGTCGGAACGCGCGCGCCGCAGCATCATCCCGACGGCGTTCTGGTGGTTCTCCATCGCCGGCGGAGTCCTGCTCCTCGTCTATTCGCTCCACCGCAAGGACCCGGTGTTCATTGCCGGGCAGGGCGGCGGCCTGCTCATCTACGTGCGCAACGTCATGTTCGTGCTGCGTGAACAGCGCCAGGAAGCGGCGTCGGCCGGCTAACAACGCCGCAAATCTCGGTCGGGGCCGTTGCGGCCGACCCCTTGACCTCATCGGTCGATCGGACTGAGATGGCCGTGCCGGAGCAGGGGAGTTCGTTCCAATGCCACGAAGGGGCCTCGCGCCACCGGCGGGGACGGCCATCGGCCGCGATGCGCGCCGCCGGATCGGCCAACAATCGAACAATACACCTCGGGACAGCGAGAGATCGGAGCAGCTTGTGTCATGAAACGCGTTCTCACGACGATCATCTGCGCGGCGGCGCTCGCGCTTGCCGCTTCCGCGGCCGACGCCCAGACTCTCACGACCGTTAAGACCCGCGGCGTGCTCAACTGCGGCTCCAACCCCGGCCTCGCCGGGTTCGGCCTGCCCGATGCCCAGGGCAATTGGACCGGCCTCGACGTCGAGGTGTGCCGCGCCATCGCGGCGGCGATTTTCGACGATCCCACCAAGGTCAAGTTCGTGCCGTTGACCGCGAAGGACCGCTTCACCGCCCTGCAATCGGGCGAGGTCGACGTGCTGGTGCGCAACACCACCTGGACCAGCTCGCGCGACACCTC
>DASZJC010000106.1:0-3153 GCA_035948495.1 Xanthobacteraceae bacterium
GCGTCCTCCACCTCGATCGAGGAAATGTTCTCGCCGCCCGAGATGATGATGTCCTTGGACCGGTCCTTGAGCTGGACGTAGCCGTCGGGATGCATCACCCCGAGGTCGCCGGAATGGAACCAGCCGCCCTCGAACGCCTTCTCGGTCGCCGATTTGTTCTTCAGATATCCTTTCATCACCACGTTGCCGCGGAACATCACCTCGCCCATGGTCTCGCCGTCGCGCGGCACCGGCGCCATGGAGTCGGGATCGAGCACGTCGAGCGCCTCGAGCGGCAGATAGCGCACGCCTTGGCGCGCCTTCATGGCCGCCTGTTCGGCCGGCTTGAGCGCGTCCCAGTCGCGATGCCAGTCGTTGACCACGGCCGGCCCATAGGTCTCGGTCAGCCCGTACAGATGGGTCACGTTGAAGCCCGCGGACTTCATTTCGGCGAGCACCGCCTCCGGCGGCGGCGCCGCCGCGGTGAAGAACTCGATGACGTGCGGCAGCGGCTTCTTCTCTTCCTCCGGCGCGTTGAGCAAGGTCGCCATCACGATCGGCGCGCCGCACAGGTGGGTCACGCGGTGATCCGCGATCGCCTGGTACATCGCGTTGGCGCGCACCTGGCGCAGGCACACGTGGGTGCCGGCCAGGACCGATATCGACCACGGGAAGCACCAGCCGTTGCAATGGAACATCGGCAGCGTCCACAGATAGACCGGGTGCTTGCCCATCGCGCAGGTGACGACGTTGCCGATCGCGAGCAGATAGGTGCCGCGGTGAGAATAGACGACACCCTTCGGGTCGCCGGTGGTGCCGGAGGTGTAGTTGAGCGAGATCGCGTCCCATTCGTCCGTGGGCATGCGCCACGCAAAATCCGGATCGCCGCCGCGCAGGAACTCCTCGTACTCGATCGCGCCGAGCCGCTCGCCCGGGCCGGTGAACTCCGGATCGTCGTAGTCGATGACGAGCGGCTTCGCCTTGGCGAGCGCCAGTGCCTCCTTTACGGTCCGGGAGAACTCGCGGTCGGTGATCACGACCTTGGCGTTGCCGTGGTCGAAGGTGAAGGCAATGATCGCCGCGTCGAGCCGGGTGTTGAGCGTGTTGAGGACGGCGCCCGCCATCGGCACCCCGTAGTGGGCCTCCAGCATGGCCGGCGTGTTGGCGAGCATCACCGCGACCGTGTCGCCCGCGGAGATCCCGCGCTGGGCGAGCGCCGAGGCGAGCCGGCGGGCGCGGGCGTAGAACTCCGCATAGGAAGATTTCTGCGCCCCGTGGATCACGGCCGTGTGGCCGGGGAACACCTCGGCGCAGCGCTGCAAAAAGGCGAGCGGGGTGAGCGGCTGGAAGTTCGCGGGGTTGCGGTCGAGGTCGGTATCGTAGGGGGTCTGCGCCATGGCGGCTGTCCCGGAGGGTGGGCGGACAGCCTAGCGAACGCCGGGGGGCGCGATCAATCGGCGCGTGTGCGGCGGCCCCGGTTGCCGGCCGGTCGGAATGGGTCGAGAATGCGCGCCGTCCGTCGGTCGACAATCCAAGGGAGGCGACCGTGAGCAATGTTGCATCGGACCCGCCGCGGAAATTCGAGCGCTTCGCCGATTTCTACCCGGTCTATCTCGCCGAGCACGCCGACCGGACCAGCCGCCGGTTGCACTTCGTCGGGTCGTCCTTGGCGCTCGTTTGCCTCGCGCTGTTCCTCGCGACCGTCAACCCGCTCTGGCTCATCGCCGCCCTGCTGTGCGGCTACGGCTTCGCCTGGACCGGCCATTTCTTCTTCGAACGCAACCGGCCGGCGACGTTCCGCCAGCCGCTTTACAGCCTGATGGGCGATTGGAAAATGTATTGGCAGACCTTGACCGGCCGGATTCCGTTCTGATCGGCGCCTCTGATTTATGATTTAGATCATTGCGCGGCCGGCAGGGTTGCGCCAGTTGCAATATGGCGGCGTGCGGGTTTGCGCGGCGTCTCAAGGATACAGGCTTTAAGGAGGCCGCCATGGAAGCCCGCGTCACCAGCCGGTATCACGACATCTACGAGCGCGCGCAACGCGATCCGCAGGGTTTTTGGGCCGAGGCCGCGCGCGCCATCGACTGGTACGAGCCGGCGAGACGCGTGTTCGATCCGGACGCCGGCGTCTACGGCCGCTGGTTCGTCGGGGCGACCTGCAACACCTGCCACAACGCCGTCGACCGGCACGTCACGGCCGGGCGCGGCAGCCAGGCGGCGCTGATCTACGATTCTCCGCTCGCCGGGACGAAGCGCACGTTCACTTATGCGGACCTGCTCACCGAGGTCGCCACGCTCGCGGCCGTCCTCAAGGACTTCGGCGTCGGCGTCGGCGACCGCGTGATCCTCTACATGCCGATGGTGCCGGAAGCGGTCATCGCCATGCTGGCGTGTGCGCGCATCGGCGCCATCCACTCCGTGGTGTTCGGCGGCTTTGCGGCCAACGAGCTCGCGACCCGGATCGAGGACGCCGAGCCCAAGCTGATTCTCTCGGCGAGCTGCGGCATCGAGCCGGGCCGCGTCGTCACCTACAAGAACCTGCTGGACGAGGCGATTTCGTTGTCGCGGTCAAAGCCGCAGGCGTGCCTCATCCTGCAGCGGCCGCAGGCGATCGCGAATCTAACAGCAGGCCGTGACCATGACTGGGCGGCGCTGCGGCAGGCGGCGCTCGACGCCGGCAAGACCGCGCCCTGCGTACCGGTCGCCGCCACCGATCCGCTCTACATCCTCTACACCTCCGGCACGACCGGCCGGCCCAAGGGCGTGGTGCGCGACAACGGCGGCCACATGGTCGCGCTCAAATGGTCGATGCAATATCTCTACGGGGTCGCGCCCGGCGAGGTCTATTGGGCGGCTTCCGACGTGGGCTGGGTCGTCGGCCACAGCTACATCGTCTACGCGCCGCTGCTGCACGGCTGCACCTCGATCCTCTACGAGGGCAAGCCGGTCGGCACGCCGGACGCGGGTGCGTTCTGGCGCGTCATCGCCGAGCACGGCTGCGTCGCCATGTTCACGGCGCCGACCGGCTTCCGCGCCATCAAGAAAGAGGATCCGCAAGGCAAGCTGTTCGCGCAATACGACTTGTCGAAATTCCGCACGCTGTTCCTCGCCGGCGAGCGCGCCGATCCCGACACCATCGTGTGGGCGGAAAATCTCCTGAAGGTGCCGGTG
>DASZJC010000107.1:0-2195 GCA_035948495.1 Xanthobacteraceae bacterium
CGCGCGGAAGAAGTCGATGAGGGCGGCCACGACGGCCCGCGCCGCCCGCAACCGGGTGCCCATGGCGAGCGCGACGATCAGGCCGCCGGCCAAGCCGAGCGGGATCACGACGGCGCACACGAGAAGGGTCATGCCGAGCCCGCGCAGCACCAGCGGCAGCGCGCTCGCCATGATGTGAAGATTGAAGAATTGCCCGATGACGGCGTCCATCAGGCGCGCCTCCAGGCGAACCGCGTCTCCAGCCAGCGTCCGAGCAGGACGACGGGAATGAACAAGGCGACGTAGGCGAGCGCGCCCATCATCAGCGGCGTGGCATTGCCGATGAAGCTTTCCGTGGTAGTGGCGACGTTGAGGATTTCCGGCACGCCGATGACGCTGCCGAGCGCGGTGTTCTTGGTGATGGCGATGGTGCGGTTGGTGAGCGGCGGCACGGTCAGACGGATCGCCTGGGGCAGAATCACGTAGGCGAGCGTCCGGGCGAACCCGAGCCCGGTCGAGCGCGCCGCCTCCCACTGGCCCTTGCGGACGGAAAGTATGCCGGCCCAGAAAATCTCCTCGGCAAAGGCGCCGAGCACGAGGCTCAGCACCAGCCACAGCACCGCGCCGCTCGGCAGGTTGATGCCGACGTTGGGCAGGCCGAAATAGACGAGCAGCACCAGCACCAGCGGCGGCAGCGCGCGGAACACGTCCACATAGGCCACGATGAGGATGTTGACCGGAGCGAGGCGGAAGCTGCGCACGACCGCAAGCAGCAGGCCGAGCGCAAGGCCGGTGACTACAACCAGCGCGGCGACCTCGATCGTCACCACCATGGCCTTGAGGATGTCGGGCGCGTAGCGCTCGATGATCTCGGGCTTGAAGAAGCTGTCGATGAAGAGCGACCGGTGCACGTGGTCAGCGCCCGATCTCGGTCACGAAGGCGCGGGTGCGCGCGCCCGCTTCCGGGCCGAAGATGCGCGCGGGCGGCCCTTGCTCGACGATCGCTCCTTCTTCCAGGAACACCACGCGGTCGGCCGCCTCGCGGGCAAAGCGCATCTCGTGGCTCACCACCACCATGGTCATGCCGGAGGCGCGCAAGTCCCGCATCACCGCGAGCACCGAGCCGCGCAGCTCCGGATCGAGCGCCGAAGTGGGCTCGTCGAACAGCATGATCTTCGGCTCGAGCGCGATGGCGCGGGCGATCGCCACGCGCTGCTGCTGGCCGCCCGACAGCTCGGCCGGATGCGCCCGCGCCTTGTCGGCGAGCCCGACACGGTCGAGCGCCGCAAGCCCGACCTTATCCGCCGCCGAGGAGTCCATGCGCAGCACCTTGCGCAGCGCGAGCGTCACGTTGCCGAGCGCCGTCATGTGCGGGTAGAGATTGAACGACTGGAACACCATGCCGATGCGCCGGCGCATGGCGTTGAGGTCGGTTTTCGGCGCCATCATGTCGACGCCGTCGACCATGACCGATCCGCTGCTTGGCTCTTCCAGGCGGTTGAGGCAGCGCAGGAACGTGCTCTTGCCCGACCCCGACGGGCCGATCATGAACACGAGTTCCTGCGGTTTGACGGCAAGGTCGATGCCGCGCAGGACGGCATGGCTGCCGAACGACTTCCATAGCGCCCGCACGTCGAGGATCGGAGCGGCCGGCATCGTCACGACGCCTGGCGCAACTGCGCGGCGAGGTTCCTGCGTATCCGCTCCTCGATGTTCTCTTCCGCAACGCTCACGTTCTCGCCGGTCAATTGAGTGAAGATGGCGGCGTAGCGGCGCGACAGCTCCTCGACCATCTCGGCCGGCGCCTCGGGCAGAACGGCGTCTTTGTACGGATCGCAGTGCTCGATGAACCAGAGGCGCAGGAACTCCTTGTCGAAGTAATCCGGCTCCAGCCCGCGCGCGACTCGCGCCTCGTAGGAAGCGGCCTGCCAGTAGCGCGAGGAGTCCGGGGTGTGGATCTCGTCGATCAGGGTCAGCGCGCCGTCGGCATCGAGCCCGAACTCGTATTTGGTGTCGACCAGGATGAGGCCGCGCGCGCACGCCAGCTCCTGCCCGCGCTGGAACAGCCGGCGGGCGGCGTCCTCGACGCGCGCCAGCAGGTCGCGCGCAAGCAACCCGGTCTCGACGATCTCCTGCGGCGTGACGTTGCGATCGTGCTCCTGCTCCTTGGTGGACGGCGTGAACGCCGGCTCGCGCAGCTTCTCGTTCTTGCGCAT
>DASZJC010000108.1:0-4053 GCA_035948495.1 Xanthobacteraceae bacterium
CTACGCAATCGCTTTCACCGGCCCTGGCGCCGGCTCGGCAATCACCTTGCCGGCGCGCAATTCGCCGATCGCGCCGGCTTCCATGCGGAGCCAGTCGGCGAGCACGTCGCCGCTGTGCTCGCCCAGCAGCGGGGCCGGGCCCACGGCAGGCGGCGCGTCGCCGAAGCGCACCGGCCAGCCGCTCATGACGTAATCCCCGATCACCGGGTGCGGCATGGGTTGCCGGATCTTGCGCTCCTCGAACGTCTTGTCGTCGGCAAGCTCACGCGTGTCGAGGACGGCGCCCGTCGGGATGCTGGCGCTGCCGATGAGCCGCATCGCCGTGTGCTTGTCGTGCTGGCGCGTCCAGTCCGCCACCAGCGCGTCGACTTCCGCGCGCCGTTGCGTGCGCGCCGCGGGCGTGCCGTAGCGCGCGTCGCCGATCAGATCCTCGCGGCCCATGACCTTGAGCAGTCGTGTCCAGTGTTCCGGATTGGCGGCGCTGGTGTAGACGTAGACGAAGTCGTTCGGTCCGCCGCCCTTGCACGGATAGATGCCGATCGGCGGATGGCCGCCGCCCACCGTGCGCGCGCCGGCGCGCGACGCCGCCTTGCCGTCTGTCCGCTCCATGACGGTAAACGCGTTGCGGATGTAGTGCATCACCGCGTCTTGCATGCCGACGGTGAGATGCTCGCCCTGGCCGGTGCGCAGCCGGCGGATGTAGGCGGAAAGAATCGAGATCGCCATCAGCATGCCGGTACCGGTGTCGCCGATGGTCGCGCCCGGCCGGCACGGCGGCCCGGTTTCCTCGCCGGTGACCGACATCGTGCCGCCGGTCGCCTGCGCGATCATGTCGAACGCCAGGTTCTTCTCGAACGGGCTGCCCTTCCCGAAGCCCTTCACCTGGCAATAAATGATCGCCGGGTTGATCGCCTTGATGATGTCGTAGCTGAGGCCGAGGCGCTCGATCGCGCCGGGGGCGAAATTCTCGATCATCACGTCGGCGCATTTCGCCAGGCGCTTGACGAGGTCGAGGCCGCGCGGGTCCTTCAGGTTGACCGCCGCCGAGCGCTTGTTGGAATTGTACTGCAGGAAATAGAGTGCGTCGGCGTTCGGGTCGGTGCGGCCGATATTGCGGCCCGGATCGCCGGCGCCCGGGTTTTCGATCTTGACCACGTCGGCGCCCATCCAGGCCAGCGCCTCGGTGCAGGACGGACCGGCTTCGAACTGGGTCAGGTCGAGAACCTTCATGCCGGCAAGGCAATTCTCTCCGCTCATGGCGCGCGCTCCTGTTTTGGTTAAAGGATGTTACGCTCCCCGCACGCGAGGAGCTAGACGCAAGAGGGGAATCTCATGCTCACCATCGACGCCCAGGTGCACGCCTACGAACGCGACCACCCGGGGCGGCCCTGGGCCGCCGTTCTGCACGGCCCGGCGGAGGTCACCGGCGACGAGATGGTCGCCGCCATGGACGCCGTCGGCGTCGACGGCGCGGTGCTGGTGTCGCCGTTCACCATGTACCGCTACGATGCGAGCTACGCCCTTCAAGTTCACGCCGCGCATCCCGGCCGCTTCGCGTTGATCAAGCCGGTCGATCCGACCGATCCGGCGGTGGCCGACACGATCGCCGACTGGGCGGCGACCGACGGGACGGTCGCGGTCCGCATCATGATGACGCGCGGGGTGTCGACCGACGCCGCCGACCCCGGCATCAACCGGGTGCTGGCCGCCGCCGCTCGGCACTCCCTCCCGGTCAACCTCCTGTGCTGGGGGCGCCTCGATCAGGTCGAACAGCTGGCGGCGCGCAATCCCTCAACCACGATCGTGATCGATCACCTCGGGCTGCAACAGCCGTTCGAGCCGCCGGCGCCTGCGCAACCCTTTGCCGAGTTGCCGAAGCTTATCAAGCTCGCGGCCCACGACAATATCGTGGTCAAGATCAGCGGCGCCTGCACGCTCTCCCGCCAGCCTTTCCCTTACAACGACATTTGGGATCCGCTCGCGCGAATCTTCGACGCCTTCGGCCTCGACCGCTGCATGTGGGGCACCGACTGGACCCGGGCGGTCGCGCTCCTCACCTACAAACAAGGGGTCGAGGCGTTTCGCGTCACCGATCGTCTGTCCGACGGCGACCGCGCCGTTGTGATGGGCGAGACCTTGCAGCGCGTCTACGATTGGAAGCCGACGTCGCTCACCCCGGCAACGCTTGCGCCGCCGGCGCCCCGTGCTGCGCGATGAATGCGGCAAGCTCGGCGCGTGAGGGGAGCGAGGGCTGCGCGCCGAGCCGCGTCACCGCCAACGCGGCGGCCGCGGCCGCGAAGCCGAGCGCCTGCGCCGGCGTTTGACCTTCGGCGAGCCTCGCCGCGAGCGCGCCGATATAGGCGTCGCCGGCCGCCGTCGTATCGACCGCCGCGACCTCGACCGCCGGACAGTGCCACGCACCGGTCACATCGCCATAGACCGCGCCGTTGCCGCCGAGGGTTACGAGCACGGCGCGCGGGCCCATGGCGAGCAGCGCCCGGGCGGCGGCGAGCGCGTCCGCGCGGCTCGTGACGGTGCGGCCCGTGATGGCGGCCGCCTCGGTTGCGTTCGGCGTGACGAGGTCGATCGCCTGCAGCAGGTCGGGCGCAACGGGACGTGCCGGCGCGGGGTTGAGCATGACGAGCCAGCCCGCCGCGCGCGCGGCGCGAATGGCGCGCGCATTGGCCTGCGGCGGGATTTCATGTTGCAGCAACAGGATGCCGGGACCGCCGGCGCCTGCCAGGGCCCGGTCGACCAGTGCGGCATCGCAGGCGGCGTTGGCGCCGGGAACCACCACGATGGTGTTGCCGCCGGCCGCATCGACGGTGATGAGCGCCGTGCCGGTCGGCCCGCCGACCGGCAGCACGTCGTCGGTGCCGACGCCCGCCGCGCGCAGGCCCGCGACCAGCGCCGTGCCGAACTCGTCGCGCCCGACGCACCCCGCCATGCGCACGCGCGCGCCGAGCTTCGCCGCGGCGACCGCCTGGTTCGCGCCCTTGCCGCCCGGCGCGGCAAAGAAGTCCCCGCCGACGATCGTCTGTCCCGCGTGCGGCAGGGATTCGCAGCGGACCACCAGGTCCATGTTCAGGCTGCCGATCACCAGGATCGGCTTGACGTTGTTCGGCATGCTGCAGTCGTCATCAGGTGTCCGTGGCGCTCAGCCGTCATGGCCGGGCTCGTCTGGCCATCCAGGTCTTTGTTTGCTGAATCTCTAAAGACGTGGATGCCCGGCACAAGGCCGGGCATGACGACTCCGTCATTTGGTCGTGGAGTTCGCGAACGCGCGCTCCATCTCCATCAGCTTGGCGACGCGGCGGCGGCAGTCCGCGTCGGTGCTGAAGGTGGCGGCGAGATAGATGCGGACCAGATCTTCGGCGAGCCACGGGCCGACGATCTTGGCGCCGATGCACATGACGTTGACGTCGTCATGCTCGACGCACTGATGGGCGATGTGGCCGTCGTGCACGATCGACGCGCGGATGCCCGGAATCTTGTTGGCGGCGATCGAGGCGCCGACCCCCGTGCCGCAGACCAGGATGGCGCGGTCGGCCTTGCCGTTCGCCACGTCGGCGCAGACCTGACGCGAGATGTCGGGAAAATCCACCGGCGTCTCGTCGTAGCAGCCATGGTCGGTGACCGCGTGACCGAGCTTGCGGCACACGTCGATGATGGTGGCCTTCAGGGGGAAGCCGGCGTGGTCGCCGCCGATCGAGAGTTTCATGGGCATGGCCTCCTGCGTCGGAGAGTCGTGGGATTATAGGCAGGCCGCGTTGAGCTACATCAAGTCGGGATGATCGGCTTCATCTCCCGCTACCGCCATGCGCCGGACGGGCGGTGCTCGCGCCAGTTCGGGCGGGCGTCGGCGCCGATCATGCCGCAGCCGGTACACACCATCTTCGGCCCGAACGCCGGCACCGGCACCGCCGCGGGGTAGTCGTCGACGTTGAAGACCACGGTGCGCGGGCAAGCGCTGCAGTAGACGATGAGCGAACGCACGCCGTTCGCCCGCATGTTGCCGAGCGTCATTGGCCTGATGGCGCCGTCGCGGGACAT
>DASZJC010000109.1:0-2174 GCA_035948495.1 Xanthobacteraceae bacterium
CCGAGCAGATGGATGCGCACGATCGGATGCGCCGTCGGCCGGTATGCATGCGTTACGATGGCGGTCGTCGGGACGCCTTGGCCGCCGGCAGCCGTGCTGTTCATCGCCCCGCTCCCCGCCATTCTCCCGCTCCTCGTCGACGCACAGCCGACCGTAAATGGATCGTCCCTAACGCTACCCAAGACCGTGGTCGGGCTGAAGAGTCAAAATCTTGCACATTTCAGTTGCGCACGAATTGCATATTCACAATTTCCGGCTCTGCCACTAAATATTGTACCCCCGGCATTGATTCGGGGGCCTAGATGGCTAAATATGGAGACAACCGTGACCAAGATCGGTGCAGAGAAAGTTGCAAGTACCCCAAGTTCCGCAACCGGGGACAGTGGTATATTGCGGATCGGGACGCTCAGTCCGGGGTCCCCGCCGGTGCGCATTGAACCAGCCGAGGTGGTTGACAATGGTCAAGTACGGTTGGGGTTGATGAGCCCCAGCTTTCCGCGGCGCCGGACCCGGTAAAGCCCCTGCCGCAGACGCGTAGAGTGATTGCCTCGTTGTGCCGGCCAGTGGTCGTTTTGATTCCCGCTGGCCGGCGTCTTCGATCTGTGAGAATCGAGACCAGCTGCAGCGCCTGACGATTATGCGCGCGGTTGGCTGAGCCGTGCCGTCCTATTTATTGTTCATGCACGAGAAAAATGTACGTGCTGTCTATCAGATATTCGTCGGACTTGAAGCCGCTTGCCCGTCTTCTTTGTTTGGATCGCCCGCAATTTCGATTGCGGACGGCAGGCCAATGCCTCTAGACTGCATTGCAAGTGTGCAAACACGACTTGCGACCGAGGAATAGATGCCTGGCAAGAGCTTGAGGACGCCGGCCAAGAGCCCCAACTTCATCGATGTCGCGGTCGGGCGCAACGTCCGCGTTTGGCGCATGGCCAAGGGCCTGTCGCAGGCGCAGCTGGCCAGCCGGCTTGGCGTCACGTTCCAGCAGATCCAGAAGTACGAGGTCGGCGCCAACCGCATCGGCACCGGCCGGCTCGTTCGAGCCGCGGCGATTCTGGGAATCCCGATCGCCGCGCTGTTTGAGGGCGCCGACGGGCGCGGCCACGCGCCGTCCCTGCTGCCCCTGCTTGCCGACGCGCGGTCGTTCCGGCTCGCGCGGGCCTTCGCCGCCATCAACGACGGCGCGCTGCGCCTGTCGATCGTCAACCTGGTCGAACGAGTCGTTGCCGCGGTTCCGCAACCGGCGGAACGCAGCAGGCCGGGAAATCGCGGGCGGGGCCGTTAGCGACCCTCCCGCCGCTTGCGTCTTCCACTGATTCCGCCGGCGCCGGTGCGTTCAAGCTCGCGGGGGCGAACGCTCAATCCGCGCCGCCGGCGCTCGCCCGGGCATTCTGCGCCGCCACAGCGCCCACAGGCTCAAGTTCCACCCCATGCTGGCGAGCAGCCAGAGCACGAGCGCAACCGCGTTGCCGAAATGCAGCGCCGCCGCGTGGAGGACCAGGAGCGACGCCCCGAAACCCACGAGGCCGGTGAGGCTGTTGGCGATCACGGCGGCCGATACCGCGCCGCCGACCCGCGGATGCAGGATCAGCGCCATGCTGGTCAACACGATCGGGGCGGTGGCGAGAATCCCGGTCGTGGTCGGGCCGACCCGCGTGCTCAGGCCCAGCACCGCCGCGACGATGGCGCAGACGAGAAGCGCGCGCAGCGGCGCGTCGTACCAGCGGCGCCGGTAGACCGGCATGGCCGCGTGGCGGAAGCGCGTGGCGAGCGGGAGACACGCGGCATAGACGACCACGTTGAGGAGGATGACGGGCACGAGCGTCCATTCGATCGCGCGCAGCACCGCCGCCAGGATGATCCATGCGGCGAGCGCGCTCGCCAGGCTGACGAACAGGCCGCGCCGTTGCGCGAGCGCGGCGTAAATCAGTCCGAACACGCCGTTCGCGGCGTTCACCGCGAGGCTGCCGAGCGCGCTTGCGGCGATGAAGTCCGGCCCGTGTTGGAGCGCGAGAAAGAAGTACGAGGGCCCCGCCCCGATCGGCAGGGTGATGATGAGCGCGCCCAGCAACGGTCCGGCGCGCTCGGTCGCCATGGCCGCGCCGACCACGATCGCGGCGGTCAGGACGATCTTGGCGAGGAATCCGGCGAGCTGCGGGTCACCCGGCATGTAA
>DASZJC010000110.1:0-3460 GCA_035948495.1 Xanthobacteraceae bacterium
CGGCAGGGCATCGTGCACGTGATGGGGCCGGAGCAGGGGATCAGCCAGCCCGGCATGGTGATCGTGTGCGGCGACAGCCACACCTCGACCCACGGGGCGGTCGGTGCGTTCGCGTGCGGGATCGGCGCGTCGGAAGTGGGCCACGTGGTGGCGACGCAGACGCTGTGGCAGCGAAAGCCGCGCACCCTGCGCATCACCATCGACGGCCGGCTCGGCCCCGGGGTGGCCGCCAAGGACGTGATCCTCGCGATCATCGCCAAGATCGGCGCCGGCGGCGGGGTCGGCCATACGATCGAATATGCCGGCAGCGCGATCCGGGCGCTCCCGGTCGAGGGCCGCCTGACCGTCTGCAACATGTCGATCGAGGCGGGGGCGCGCGCCGGACTGGTGGCGCCCGACGACAGCACTTACGCCTACCTCGCCGGCCGGCCCTATGCGCCCAGGGGCCCCCAGTGGGACAAGGCGCTCGCCTACTGGCGCAGCCTGCCGTCCGATCCCGACGCGGCGTTCGACCGCGAGGTCTCGCTCGAGGCCGCCGCCATCGCCCCGATGGTCACCTGGGGCAACAGCCCGGAGGACGCGGCGCCGATCACCGCGCGCGTGCCGGATCCGGCGGCTTACGACAGCGCCGAGCGCCGCGACGCCGTGCGTCGCGCCCTCGACTACATGGGGCTCACGCCGGGCACGCCGCTCTCCGACGTGGCGGTCGACCGCGTGTTCATCGGCTCGTGCACCAACAGCCGGCTCGACGATCTGCGCGCGGCCGCGGCGGTCGCGAACGGAAGGAAAGTGGCCGCCGGCGTCCAGGCCATGGTGGTGCCGGGCTCCGAACTGGTGCGCCAGGCGGCTGAAGCGGAAGGGCTCGACCGCATCTTCCGCGCCGCCGGGTTCGAGTGGCGCGCCGCCGGCTGCTCCATGTGCGTCGGCATGAACGGCGACCTGGTCGCGCCCGGCCAGCGCTGCGCCTCGACCTCGAACCGCAACTTCGTCGGCCGCCAGGGCCCGGGCGCGCGCACCCATCTGGTGAGCCCGGCCATGGCGGCGGCGGCCGCGGTGACCGGCCGCTTCACCGACGTGCGGCGATTGCTGGCGAATTAGGAAGCCCGATCATGCAAGCCTTCAAGAGCCTCGACGCCGTCGCCGTGCCGATCGCGCGGCCGAACGTCGACACCGACCAGATCGTCCCGGCCCGCTTCCTGCGCAAGCCGCGCAGCTCGGGCTACGGCAATTATCTGTTCCACGACCTGCGGCTCGACCGGGAGGGCCGCGAGCGCGACTTCGTGCTCAATAAGCCCGCTTATCGCGACGCGAAAATCCTCGTCGCCGAGCGCAATTTCGGCTGCGGCTCCTCGCGCGAGCACGCGGTCTACGCCTTGTGGGACTTCGGCATTCGCGCCGTCATTGCGCCGAGCTTCGGCGATATTTTCTTCGGCAACAGCTTCATGAACGGCCTGCTGCTGATCGTGCTGCCAGCGGCCGACGTTGCCGCCCTGATCGGCGCGCTCGACGCAAAGCCGGGCGCGCACATGCGGGTCGACCTCGCCGCCCAGACGGTGACCGGCGCCGACGGCAAGACTTGCCGGTTCGACATCGACGCCTATCGCAAGCGCTGCCTGCTCGAAGGCCTCGACGAGCTTGCCTTCACGTTGAGCCGGCGCGACGCGATCAAAGCGTTCGAACAGAAGCACGCGGCCGACATGCCGTGGGTGTGACCGCGCGTGTCGCGGACGTCGGGCGTCCACGTCAACGTTTGGCGATGCGCTGGCGCACCGCCTGGCATACTTCGTCGCGAAAGCCTTTCATTTCCGCCGCCACCGGGGCGTAGACCTCTTTGCTCACGCTGG
The DNA here is from genome assembly GCA_035948495.1 of Xanthobacteraceae bacterium. Lineage (GTDB taxonomy): Bacteria > Pseudomonadota > Alphaproteobacteria > Rhizobiales > Xanthobacteraceae > AP-16. Next base: position 1,845 of record DASZJC010000110.1, read on the forward strand.
CCGGATCCCCACCGGGATAGGGCGGTTTCGGATTGTACTGAATTTTCAGCTGTACTTGCTGCGAGGCGAGGGCTGCCTTTGCAGCGTCGTTGGTGTAGTCGTTGACGATAGTCTCGACCATGAACAGCGCCTCGTCGATCGTGGACGAGATGCCGCCGCCGGTGAAGCGATTGCCGCTGCGCAGATAGCGCGGGAAGCCGTCCGGCACCTTCACGTTCTTGAACAGCTTGAGGCAATCGACGCAGGACCAATGGGTGGTCGCCTCGTAGCCGTCGAGCAGGCCCGCCGACGCCAGCAGGATGCCGCCGGTGCACACCGAACAGACGTACCGGCAGTTCGCGGCGGTGCGGCGCAGGAAATCGAGAAAATTGTCGTTGCCGATCGTGTCGACGATGCCTGGGCCGGCGCCCGGCACGAACATCATGTCGAGTGCCGGAGCACCGGCGAAGTCGAAGTTCGCACAAACCTGGAGACCGCCGGACGCCGTCATCGGCGCCGTGGTCTCGGCGATGATGGCGACCTTTACCTCGCGACCGATCACGTCGCCGTCGAACAACGTGTACACGTCGAGCGGCCCGGCCACGTCGAGCGGGTCGAAATCCGGATAGAGCACGATGCCGATGGTGAAAGGCGGGTTGGTCGAATTGGCCATTGTCTTCCTGCTCCGCGTGGGGCACAGACGGGATTATCATCCGCGCAATTCGGCTTTGCAACTTAACGCGATGGCATGCGCGGAATTAGGTACAAACGCACCGGCGGCGATATGATCGAACGGCCGCCGTTCCCGCCCGATGAGCGCGCAAGGAGGAAGCAATGGACGAATCCGACAGTCTTCGTCTTGGCACGACCAAACAGGACGGACAACCTTTGGATCGGCGCGCCATGATGCGCCTCTCGGCCCGCGTCGGGCTCGCGTCCGCCGCGCTGGGGCTGCCGTTCGCCTGCGCCGCGGCGGCGCAGGGCGGGGTGTGCAGCGAAGACACCCTCGACAAGATCAAGCGAACGGGCGTGTTCGCGCTCGGCGCGCGCCAATCGACCCCGCCGTACGGCTATCTCGACGCGCAGAACAACTGGGTCGGGTTTGCGACCGACATCGCCCGCGCCATCCACGCCAACCTGGCAAAGGAGCTCAAGGCCACGATCGAGCTCAAATACGTGCCGGTGACGAGCCAGACGCGCATTCCGCTGCTGCAAAACGGCACCATCGACATGGAGGCGGGCGCGACGGTGGTGACGCGCAGCCGCGCCAAGGTGGTCGATTTCGCGGTCCCGCATTTCCTCACCTCGACCGAGGTGATCGTGCGCGCCGACGGCCCGATCAAGACCCTCGCCGATCTCGCCGGCAAGCGCATCGGCGTGCCGCTCGGCGGGCTCGAGGAGGCGCTCTACCGGAGCCTGAACCAGTCGGGGCGGCTCAAGCCGCCGGTCACGACCGTAGCCTTCCCCGATCACCCGCAAGGCTTCACCGCGCTCGGCACCGGGACGATCGACGCCTACAGCTCGGACGGGCCGATCATGTACGGGCTCAAGGCAAAGGCGGCGGACCCGGCGCAGTGGCGGGTGTTCGATCCCGGCGCCAACGTTTTCCTCCAGGCGTTCCCGATCCGGCCGGAAAG
>DASZJC010000111.1:0-6865 GCA_035948495.1 Xanthobacteraceae bacterium
CCCGGCTTCGGCGTCTACGTGCACTGGCCGTTCTGCCTGTCGAAGTGCCCCTATTGCGATTTCAACAGCCACGTGCGCCACGCGGACATCGACGAAGCGCGCTTCGTGCGTGCCTTCACGGCGGAGATCGCGGCGACCGCCGAGCGCATTCCGGGCCGCGAGGCGGCCAGCATTTTCTTCGGCGGCGGCACGCCTTCGCTGATGCAGCCGGCGACCGTCGGCGCGATCCTCGATGCCATCGCGCGGCACTGGACCTTGGCGCGCGACGTCGAGGTGACGCTCGAAGCCAACCCGACCTCGGTCGAGGCGACGCGGTTTCGCGGATATCGCACGGCCGGCGTAAACCGCGTCTCCCTTGGCGTACAGGCGCTCGACGACGGCGCGCTTGCCGCGCTCGGCCGGCTGCATTCGGCGGAAGAGGCGCTCGCGGCGGTCGCGATCGCGCGCGCCGCCTTCCCGCGCTATTCCTTCGACTTGATCTACGCGCGGCCGGGCCAGACCGTGACGGCGTGGCGCGGCGAACTTGCGCGCGCCATTGCCCAGGCGGCCGACCATCTCTCGCTCTACCAGCTGACGATCGAGCCGGACACGCCGTTCGCGACCCTGCGTGCGGCCGGCAAGCTCGCGATCCCCGACGATGACACCGCGCGCGCGCTTTACGACGTCACCCAGGACGTCTGCGGCGCCCACGGGCTGCCCGCCTACGAAATATCGAACCACGCCCGGCCGGGCGGCGAATGCCGCCACAACCTCGTCTATTGGCGCTACGGCGAATATGCCGGCATCGGGCCCGGCGCTCACGGCCGGCTCGACGTCGGCGGCCGGCGACGTGCCACCGCGACCGAGAAGAATCCCGAGAGATGGCTGGCGCTGGTCGAAGCGCACGGCCACGGCCTCGTCGTCGACGATACGCTCATCCGCGCGGAAGAAGCCGACGAATTGCTGCTCATGGGCCTGCGGCTCGCCGAAGGCATCGAGCTGCAGCGCTATGCCGACCGCGCGGGCAAGCCGCTCGATCCCGAGCGCATCGCCGACCTGGTGCAGGGCGGACTGGTGGAAACGACGCCGGAGGGCCGGCTGCGCGTCACCGCTGCGGGTTTCCCGTTGCTCGATGCGGTGGTGGCGGACTTGGCGGCGTAGGTGCGTCAGGTCGTCTCGTCGCCGGCCGGCTTGACCTCTCCCATCCTGGCGGACAGCGACGTGTAGATCCAGCGCAGCTCGGCGAGCGCTTCTTCGACTTCCGCCAGCTTGCGCTCGAACAAGGCGATCTGCTCCAGGCACTTTTCCCGACTGAGCTTGAGCGCGTGGCGCGACGCCTCGCCGCCTTCCGCAGCGATCATTTGGCGGATCTCGCCCAGGGTAAAGCCGAGCTTCTTGGCTTTGAGAATGACCGTGAGCCGATCGGCGTCTTTGCGCCCGTAGCGCCGGTGGCGGCCCTGCCGGCTGGGGCTGAGCAATCCTCGGCTCTCATAAAATCGCAGTGCGCGCAGGCTCACGTCGAACTTTTTGGCCAAATCGCCGATCGAGTAGAGGGGCTCGTCCGCGCCCGCCTCCGAAGAGTTAGCCGACCCCTCGACCCAAAAAACGTCGTCGGCCCCGGCGAAGAATTCCGGCGGATCGCAAGTGCTCATTTCCATGCCTCATGCGGGTGCTCCCGTGCTGGGTGCTTCTGCGTGACATATCTGTGACGCTGGGTCGAAAGGGAAGAAAAAGGCGCGAGATGAGCAGTAATTTACGGTTAAACGGCAATCATATCGGGGACTTAGAGCGTCGCTTGCTGGCCATCCGGCGCGCCCCGCTATTGCGCAGGACGCGCGGCGGCCGCGAGACCGGCGGCGAGCCGATCGACGATGAAGGCGGCCGGGAAGAATTTCTCCAGCTGGCCGCGCGGGTCATCGCGCCAAGCCGGGTTGAGCCCGACGAGCCGGTCGAGCGCAACGCGGGCGCCGTCGCGATCGCCGGCGGCGACGGCAACGAGCGCGCGCGCAACGAGCCCGAGCTGGAACGTGTCGCTGGTGAGTTGGCCGGCGTGGAACGCCGCGGCGGCCGCGGCGCCGCGCAGGTAGCTCCCGAGGAACAAAAAAAACTGGTCGACGGCCGGACGCACGCCGCCTTCGTCGCCGGCGCGCATCAGCATGTCCATTCCCTTGTCGATTTCGCCGATCGCGATCAGGCGCTGCCCGTAACCGCCGACGGCGCGCATGTCGTATTTGTTGCGCTCGATGGCCTTGTCGCCCGCCGCGAACGCCGCCGGCAGGTCCCGCCGCGCGAACAAAGTCAGGAACAGCATCTCATACGCGCGGGCACTTTCCGGATCCCGCTCCACCCCGCGCCGCGCCGCGCGCAACGCCCGCTCGAGGAGCGGTAGCTCGGCCGCATGGCCGTCGAGACCGTAGAGATATTCCCGCACGTAGAGCGCGGCCAGGTAGGAAAACCCGAGAGCAAAACTCGGATCGAGGAGCGTCAGCCGCTCCAGGCCGGCGCGCGCGCGCGCATGCTGCGCCGGATCGAACGAGCGAAACGACTCGGCCGCCTCCAGCAGGCCGCGATAGCGCGGATCGCCGATGCCGGCACCGAGGCTCTTGGCTCGCCCGTGCGCAAAGATGACGCCGAACGGCTGAACGAGCGTTGCCGCCAGCTCGCGCACGATCGCCTCCTGGGCGGCCGCGGGATCGTCGGTTGCGGCAACGTCAACCTCGCGCGTCCAAACCACGTTGCCGGCGGCGGCGTCGATCAGCCGGAATCGCAAGCGCGCGGAGCCGTCGTCGCCATAGTCGACCGATCCGACGAACCGATAGTCGACGCGCAATTCCGCCGTCGCCGCGACGACCTCGCGCGCGGGCCGCACTCCCTCCGCCGATTCCCAAACGATGTTGACGAGGTCGAAACGGGCGAACGCATCGCTGAGCGTCGCGTGCAGGGATGCGGCCGAAATGCTGCGCGGTCCCGGCGTTCCGCCGACCTCGAACGACTGCACCAATAAAACCGGCATGCCGTTGCCCGGCCGCAACGCTTCGCCCGGCAGTCCCTCGCTGTTGGCCGCCTCGCCGTGCGCGGCGCCGGGACCGACCGCACCGTCGCGGCGGCTGAAGGTCGGAACGTAGGTGCCGCGCGGGAGCCTGATGACGATCGGATCATCCGCGCCGACACCGGCATAATAGCGCTCGAGCGTCCGCCGCAGGCGGGTTGCCTCCACCCGCACGATCGGATCGATTTGCGGATTGAACGCGGCGCCGCGCTTGAGGACCTCGACCGCGATGACGTAACCCTTGATGCGGTCGCCGCTGCCCTCGAGCACCGCTTCGACGACGAAGCGTAGAAACGCCGTCAGTTGCGGAGACCCGCGCATGACGTCGCTGGCGGCCACGCGCTCGAGTGCCGCGCGAATCTCTTGCGCGCTCGGCCGGCCGCCGGCGTCGCGTTCGTGTTTCATATCGGCGCGGTTACTTCACGGCGCTGCCCGCCGCGGGACGGCGTTGATGCCCGCATGCCGAGAGCACTGTAGTTCATCGGACTGCCGTGCAAGCACGGAATCGATGATTGCTCAATTTGCCGCATCGGCCAACTATCACAACGCCGCTCGCGGCGGCGAGGATCGAAAAGAAACTACGTTCCGATTGCGTTAAATTAAGGACGCGTTTTAGCCGCGATGCGGCAAGTCCGCACAAACTCTGGAAGGCATTGATTGGCGCGCTACGTTGCCGATCCGCTGAACGACTTGGGCGCGGGACTGACCACTTGGCCGCCCGACGACGTGACGCGCAGCACGGCCAGCCCGCGCTGGTTGGTGCCGTCGGGGCGGAAGCGGAAAATGCCGTCGATGCCGGCAAACCCGGACGGGTTGGTGAGCACGTCTTCGGCGAAGTGGTGCGGTCCGTTCGCCTTGACGAGGCCGACCACCAGCGAGACCGCGTCATAGGCAAGCGTCGCGGTGCGCACCGGATCCTGGCCGAACCGCGCGCGATAGCGGTTGGAGAAATTGCGGAAGCCCGCCGTCTCCGGCGCGGCAAACCAGCCGCCCTGCATCGCCCCATCCGCAAAAATACGGGGGTCGTCCCACAGGCCGGTGCCGATCAGCTGCACACGCTTTGCGCCCGCGCCGGCGGCGGCGAGCGCCTGCGCCACGGAGGGAACCGCGTCGGCGCCGCCGGGAATGAACACCGTATCGGCCTGCCGCGCCGCCTCGGCGATGCGGCGTACGGCTTCCTGCATCTGCGCCTTGTCGGACGGGTAGCGCTCGAGCGCGATCACCCGGCCGCCCTTGCGGGCGACCACCTGCTGGAACTCCGCCGCGACCACGCTGCCGTAGGCGTCATCCTGCACCAGTCCGGCGAACGAACGCTTGCCGTTGGCGATCGCATAGTCGACCACGCGATCGACGTCGGACTCGGGCAGGAAGCTGAGCAGATAAACGCCGCGGGCGGCCACGTTGGCATCGGTGGAGAACGCGATCATGGGGATGCCGCGCGCACGCGCGCTGGCGCCGGCCGCGCTCACCGTATGGGCGAACAGCGGGCCGAGTATGATCTCGACGCCTTCCGCCAGCGCGTCCTGGGTAGCCTGCTGGGCGCCCTGGGCGGTGCCGGCGTCATCCTTCATCACCAACTGGATGTTGGGGCTGCTGAACTCGGCGAGCGCCATTTCGGCGGCGTTCTTCATCGACTGGGCGGCGAGCCCGGCATTGCCCGCCGCCGACAGCGGCAGGATGAGGGCGACCTTCATGCCGCCGGTGCCGACGGTCTGGCTCTGCTGGGCCGGAGCCGGCGGCGGCGGCGCGCTGGTCTTGTTGCTCCCGAAGCTGAAGAGATCGCCGCCCGGAAAGCCGGAGCATGCCGCAACCACCATGGCGGAAGCGGCGGCACCCGCGATCCGCAGGGACCTCATGGCCGAGCACGCACGGCCGGCGACTGGCAACACGTCCACCCTCCCCGACGACGAAACGCCCCGTCGTCAATCGACCGGTCCACCGCGTCATAATGTGGGTGAAGCCCAGCCAAGTCAAAAACTTATGTCTGGGCAGGCGCATGACTGAGGCCGCCGGCACCGTTAAGGTTACGACATGAGGGCCACGCCATGACCGCCCGTGAGCGAACGCCGCCGGCGCCGCGCCCGGGCGCATCGCGCGGCTATGCCGTGGCCGGGCAAACGATCGCGGCGCCGCCGCTGGAGCCGGGGCTTTATCTGGTGGCGACGCCGATCGGCAATTTGCGCGACGTCTCGCTGCGCGCGCTGGAGATTCTCGCCGCCGCGGATGTGATCGCCTGCGAGGATACCCGCGTCACCCGCAAGCTGACCGCGCGCTACGGCATCGCGACGCCGCTCACGCCCTACCACGACCACAACGCCGCGACGGCGCTGCCGAAGCTGATCGCCCGGCTTGCCGAAGGGGCGCGGGTCGCACTGGTGTCGGACGCCGGTACCCCGCTCGTCTCGGACCCGGGCTATCGGCTGGTACGCGCCGCGCATGCGGCCGGACACGCCGTGACCGCCGCGCCGGGGGCCTCGGCGGTGCTCGCGGCGCTCGCGGTCGCCGGACTGCCGACCGACCGGTTCTTCTTCGAAGGATTCCTGCCCGCCAAGGAGGCGGCACGGCGCGCGCGCATTGCCGCGCTGGCGCGCATCCCCGCCACCCTCGTGCTGTTCGAGACCGGCCCGCGCCTCGCCGCGGCGCTTGCCGACCTGGCAGCGGGCCTCGGCAACCGCGCTGCCGCGATCTGCCGCGAGTTGACCAAGCTGCACGAAGAGGTGCGGCGCGGCACGCTCGATGGCCTGGCCGGCGTCTACCGGGAACTGCCCGAGCCGCGCGGCGAAATCGTCGTCGTGGTGGCGCCGCCGGCCGAGGAAGAACCGCCCCGCGCCGAACAAGTCGACGATCTGTTGCGCCACGCGCTCGAACGCCTCTCGGTCAAGGACGCGGTCGACGAAGTCGCCGGGCTGTCCGGGCAGCCGCGGCGCGAGGTCTACCGCCGCGCCCTCGCGCTCAAAGGAGACAGCCGCGATGGCGCGACGGATTGAGCGGCCGCCGGGCGCCAGGGCGCCGCATCCGGCGCGGCGCGCGGCCTTCGCGCGCGGCCTTTCGGCGGAGAGCCGCGCGGCGCTTCTGCTCATCGCCAAGGGCTACCGCATCGCCGCGCGGCGGTGGAAGACCCCGGTGGGCGAGATCGACATCGTGGCGCGCCGGCGCAATCTGCTGGTGTTCGTCGAGGTCAAGGCGCGCGCCGGGTTCGACGCGGCGGCGTTCGCCGTGACGCCGCACCAGCGGCGCCGCATCCTGGCGGCCGCGCGGGCGTGGCTCGCGCGCCATCCCGACGACGCGACCCGCGCAATGCGTTTCGATGCGGTGCTGGTGGTGCCGTGGCGGCTGCCGCGGCACGTGCCGGGCGCGTTCGACGAAGACGGGTGAGTAGCGAATAGCGAATAGGGAATGGGGAACGGGATGAGCGCTCTTTCTATTCGCTATTCGCCATTCGCTATTCGCGTCATCCGAGTCTCTGGAAAAAGCCAGCAACTTGCGTCCGCACGCGGCTTGCCACCATGCCGAGATCGTCGGCGACCGCCTTGACGACCTTGGCGTTGCTGCGGGTGTCGGCGGTGGCCTCGCTCACGCGGCCCACCTCGGCGACGGTCTCGATCGTGCGCTGCGACGCGATGTCGGCGCTGCGCGCGATTTCGCGAGTGGCGGCGCCCTGCTCGGTCACGGCGGCCGCGATGGTGGCGGTGATGTCGCCGACCTCGCGGATGGTGCGCTGGATCGCCCCGATGGCGTCGACCGAACGCACCGTCGCCTGCTGCATGCCGGCGATGTGCGAGGAAATCTCCTCGGTGGCCTTGGCGGTCTGGCCGGCGAGCGCCTTCACCTCGTTGG
>DASZJC010000112.1:0-4231 GCA_035948495.1 Xanthobacteraceae bacterium
GTTTCCATCCTTCGAGACGCGCCCTTTCGGGCGCTCCTCAGGATGACGTCGATATTTGTTGCACGCCGCTCCCGCAACCTTTTTGCCCAACAACGATTGATTCTCTGATAGACTTGCCGTCCGAGCGCCGCCCGGGCGGCAGAACAGGGAAGACGCCATGACAACCGCAGCGACCCACGACGACCACAGCGCGGTCGGCTGGTATCGCGAGCTCACGCCGGTCGAGAAGCGCACCTTCGGCGGCTGGGCGCGCGGCTTGCACGCCTGCCGAGCCGGGAACCTGCCGGCCGTCCATCCGTTGGGTTACGCCGCGAGCGCGCCTGCGCGCGCGGCGCGGCCATGCGGTTGCGAACTTCGGGTTCAAAAGCGGCACTGGAATTCATAGAGTTGCCAGTGTCCCTTTGATTCCGGAGCTCGCATCAGAGGGGCCGCCAGGATATGCGAAGCTCGGAATCGGGACACTCGGGAGGCAGGCTTGCATCGCCGCGACGTTGTTTTGGCCGGCTTGGCGCTGCCGTTGCTCGGGCGGATCGCGCGCGAGCCGGAAGCGAGCCTTGCCGCCGCGCCGGCAACCGGCGCCACCCCGTTCGATCCGCAAGTGGTGCGCCAACTCGCACGCGACCTGGCGCAGAAGCCATACAAGCCGCCCGACACGGGCCTGCCGCCGCAACTCAAAGACCTGAGCTACGACGCCTATCGCAAGATCAGGTTCCTGCCCGACCGGGCGCTGTGGCGCGGCGACAAGCTGCTGTTCCAGATCCAGTTCTTTCACCGCGGATTCTACTTTTCCAACCGGGTCGATCTCTACGAGGTCGACAACGGCCGGGCGCGCCGCATCCCTTATTCCTCGAGCATGTTCTCGTTCGATGGAATCGCACCGCCGGATGCGAACGTGGACCTCGGGTTTGCCGGGTTTCGCATTCACGGCCCGATCAACCGGCCCGACTACTACGACGAGGTCGCGGTTTTCCTCGGCGCCAGCTACTTTCGTGCCGTCGCCAAAGGCGAGGTTTACGGGCTCTCGGCGCGCGGCCTGGCGATCAAGACCGGAAATCCGGAGGGCGAGGAGTTTCCCATCTTCAAGACGTTCTGGATCGAGCGCCCGGCGCCGAACACGACCTCGATCGCGGTGCATGCCCTGCTCGACAGCCCGAGCGCGGCCGGCGCCTTCCTGTTCACGATCCGGCCCGGCGACACCACGGTGTTCGACAGCGAAGTCGCGCTCTATCCCCGGGTCGACGTCACCGATCCGGGCTTCGCGCCGCTCACCAGCATGTTTCTGTTCGACGCCAGCGGCCGCGCCGGCGTCGACGACTTTCGTCCCGAGGTGCACGATTCCGGCGGACTGGCGATGCACAACGGCCGCGACGAGCTGCTGTGGCGCACCTTGGCAAACCCCAAGGACCTGCAGATCAGCGCCTTTGTCGACGTCAACCCACGCGGCTTCGGCCTGCTGCAGCGCCGGCGCGATTTCCGCGACTATGAGGATCTCGAGTCCCGTTACGAAAAGCGGCCGAGCCTGTGGATCGAGCCGATCGGCAACTGGGGCGAGGGCGACGTTCGATTGGTCGAGATTCCCAGCAAAGAGGAAATCCACGACAACATCGTCGCCTTCTGGCGCCCGCGCGACCCGCTGCGCGCCAAGGGCGAATACAATTTCACCTATCGGATGCATTGGGGGCCGACCGATCAACGGCAGCTCCCGCTGGCGAAGATCGCCGCCACCCGCTCGGGCGCCGGAGGAGCGCCGGACGTCAGGCTGTTCGTGCTCGACATCGAGGGCGACAAGCTGAAGGAGGCGACGCCGCCGGAGCAGGTGCGCGGGGCGGTGTGGGCGAGCAAGGGCAAAGTCGATCACGTGGTCTCGCAGCCGAACCCGGCCACCGGCGGCTGGCGGCTGAGCTTCACGCTCGCTCCGAACAACGAGCCGGTGATCGAGCTGCGGGCGCAGCTGATGCTCAACGATCAACCGCTGTCGGAAAGCTGGCTGTACCGATGGACGACGTGAGGCGCGCGCCGCGCATCGACGATCATCCGCCTCTGCCGCCGGAGGCGCCGATCGCGATGCCGGAGCAGTCGCTCGTGACCGGCCGGCAGTCCCCCGAGCGGCCGCCGACGTCTCCCACCGGCATTGCGCTGCGGCGCACGGCCCTGCTCGCCGCGACCGCGGCGCTCACCGGGATCGCGGCCTATCAGATGTACCTGGTGTTGGCGGTCAACACGCTGACCGTTCTGGAAGCGACGGTACTCGCGCTCTATGTCGTGCTGTTTGCCTGGATCGCTTTCTCGTTCTGTACGGCATTCGTGGGTTTCCTGTCGCTGACGCTCGGGCGCGCCCGGACTCTCGGGATCGACGCCGATGCGCCGTTGCCTGCGCCGGCGACGCGGACCGCGCTGCTGGCGCCGACCTATAACGAGGATCCGGTGCGTCTGATGGGGCGCATCGAGGCGATGTACGGCTCGCTCGCCGACCTGGCAGTCCTGCGGCAGTTCGACGTGTTCATCCTCAGCGATACCTCGGATGCGGATATCTGGATCGCCGAGGAGGCGCAGTTCCTGCGCCTGCGCGCGCGCACCGGCGGGCACGCGCAGATATTCTACCGGCATCGCTCGAGCAACGAGGGGCGCAAGGCCGGCAACGTCGCCGAATGGGTGCGCCGGTTCGGCGGCCGCTATGGGCAGATGATCGTGCTCGACGCCGACAGCCTGATGAGCGGCGAGACGATCGTGCGGCTGGTTGCCGCCATGGAGCGACATCCGCGGGTGGGGCTGATCCAGACGCTGCCGACCGTCATCGGCGCGAAGACGCTGTTCGCGCGCCTGCAGCAGTTCGCCGGCCGGGTCTACGGGCCGGTGGTCGGTCACGGACTTGCCTGGTGGTTCGGCGCGGAGGGGAACTATTGGGGGCACAACGCCGTGATCCGGGTCGCAGCCTTCGCCGCAAGTGCCGGGCTTCCCACCCTGCGCGGCCCGCAGCCGTTCGGCGGAAAAATCCTCAGCCACGACTTCGTCGAGGCCGCGCTGCTGCGGCGCGCGGGCTGGGCGGTGCATATGGCGCCGAAGCTGGCGGGCAGCTTCGAGGAGAGTCCACCCTCCCTCACCGATCATGCGATCCGCGACCGCCGATGGTGCCAGGGAAACCTTCAGCATCTCGCCGTTCTTCCGGGACGCGGACTGCACTGGGTCAGTCGCCTGCACCTGTTGACCGGCATCGGCGCTTACGTGACCGCGCCGATCTGGCTGCTGTTCCTGGTCGTCGGACTGCTGATCTCGTTACAGGCGCATTTCATCCGGCCGGAGTATTTTGCGCGGGGGTTCGTGCTGTTCCCGCAGTGGCCGGCCGAAGATCCGGTGCGCGCCGCCCGGGTGTTCGCGGGGACGTTCGGGCTTTTGCTTGCGCCCAAGCTTCTGGGCCTCCTCGCGATGACGACGCAGCGCGAGGCTCGCCGCGCGGCCGGCGGGGCTGCTCGCGCCTGTGTCAGCATGTTGATCGAAACGCTGATCTCGGGACTGATTGCGCCGATTGCGATGTCCATGCAGTCGCGGGCGGTCGCGCAGATCTTGCGCGGTCGCGATGCGGGTTGGCGCGTGCAGCGCCGCGACGACGGCAGCCTGCCCGTGCGGGAGATCATCCGCGGCTATCTCGGGCAGACGGTCCTCGGGGTTGCGCTGGCGGCGGCGGCCTACGCGATTTCCCTGCCGCTGCTGTGGTGGATGTCTCCGGTCATTTGCGGCCTCGTGCTGGCGATCCCGCTGGCGGCCCTCACGGCGTTGCCGGATCGGCAGCTGCGTCCCCTCCGCCTTCTGATGATCCCGGAGGAGAGCAATCCACCGGACATCGTGATCCGCGCCGATCGACTCCATGCCGATCTCGCGCCGTCGGCGAGCGGGGGCGGCGCGCTCCAACTGCTGCTCGCAGACGATGTGCTGTGTGATCTGCATCGCGGAGCACTGGAGGAACGCAAGCGCCGCCGCGGCGAGGTCGACGTCGATCTCGTCGTCGCTCTCGCCAAACTCGAGGACGCAAGCACCCTCACGGATGCACTGCAGGTCCTCAGTCCGCCGGAAAAAATGGCCCTGCTCTCAAATCGGCGCGGATTCGACGCGCTGATGGAGCGAGCCAATGCGAAGGGCGACGATGTCGCCGAGGGGTCAAGTCAGTCAGGCGGAACGGCAACCGCCGGATAGGACTTCATCGGTCGAGGCAGCGACGATTTAGACGCCGGGAACA
>DASZJC010000113.1:0-3433 GCA_035948495.1 Xanthobacteraceae bacterium
AGCGAGATGTTCAGACGGCGCGCTATGGCCTTGTTGCTCAGGCCGTACGCGATGGCGCTTAGCACTTCGATTTCGCGCGGCGTCAGCAAGTTTTGAAGGCTTCGCTCGGGCATGGCGTCGAAACCAGCCGCCGCATCCTCGATCGGACGCACGACGAGCCCCGCCGCCACCGCGCGAAGTGCTGCATCGATCTGCTCAGCGCTTGCGTCAGACGACAGCAGTCCTGCCTGATCGATATCCGCGCCGCCAAGCGTGACGATCGGCACCCCGTGGCTCGCGGATTGATCAGCATCCGCCAGCGCGACATCGGCGAAATCCGTCGAGGCCACGACCTCGTGGCCGGCGTCCGAAACGACCTGGCACAGACCGGCGCGGCGACCGGGATCGTCCACTTGAATCGCGACGCGCAGCGCTTTCCGAGGGATGAGAGCCAGCGCCGCTTCGCTCATGTCGGCGGCCGCGCCAAAATGGTCGCCTGGACGGAGACGATCGCTCCGCCCCGGATCACGCGCAGATCGGCCGCCCGTCCAATGCTGTCCGGTCCGAGGCGCGTGGCGATCTTGCGGTGGCGGCGAACAGCCTCGCCGTCGATGGCAACCATGATATCGCCCGGAACAATGCCTGCATTCGCGGCAGGACCGCCCTCAACGGTCGACATCACCATCAGCCCGCTCGCCTGTCCGGCTACGCCTTGCAGCGCATCAGGAACAGCTACCGGCTGCAAGGCGACACCCAACCAGCCACGAGCGACACGACCGTCTTTCAGCAGCGGCGGGATCACCCGCTCAACCGTTGCGGACGGAATAACCAATACTTGTCCGCGTGGGCCGAGCGTGGAAATGCCCAGCAGCGCGCCCACAGGATCAACCACAGGTCCGCCTTCCTCTGCGAGCCCAAGGCGCATGTCGAGCACAATGCGCCGGTCGATGCGGCCGCCTCTGGCGCTGGACCACTCTGGTCCGGCCTGATTGACAACGCCCAAACGGGTGGTCACGCCTCCGGCGCCGTCGGCACCGAACGCAAGCACCAGCATGCCCACTCGAGCCTCGCCCGCTGGCGCCGGCGCAAGAGAAACAGACCGTGACAGCTTGAGGAGCGCGACATTCGTGCCGGGATCACGGCCAGCAAGCTGTGCTGCGATAGAGGGCCCGTCTGGCGCAATAACTTGAAATTCGTCGCCCTTCGGCAACGCTTGCTCCGATGCGACTACGAGATCGCCGCGCCAAAGGGTCCCGGTTAAATGCCGGCCATGGGCTGCGCGAATCGCGACTAACGCCGCTTGCGCGGCGGCGGCACGATCGGTAACGGCGCGCGAGAGGTCGCTGAGCACATTTGGGGTATCGGTCATGCTTTTGTCTCCCGTGAGATATGGGGAGGAATATGGAAGTTGCACGGCACGGATAATATCGGCCATTTGGCCAGGGCAGGACCCGGCCAAATGGCTGGGTTGGCGGTCTAGATCGTTGTGCGCGGCGTCGGTGCGCACTGCCAGCAGCGCGACCGGCCCGGCCACGGCCGGCCTCCGGCTTCGGGGCTCGAGGACCGGTCGGCTTAGGCGGGCCGGCAGCCGCCCAGTCGCGCTTTGCCGGCCGGCGTCAGGTGCTTAGGGCTGAGCAACTGCATGCTAAAGTGTCAAACCGCCGTCGATGATGATCGTCTGGCCCGTCACCATCGCTGCACCGAACCCGAGGAAGACGATAACCTCTGCGATGTCGTCCGGCGTGCAGCGCCGTTTGAGCGTGGCGCCCTCGATGGACGAGCGTCGCTGCTCCTCAGTCCATTCGACCATCCAGGTGGAGTCGACCGCCCCGCGCGCGACGGCGTTGACACGCACTGACAGTCGATTTCAACTATCCATATTGACCGGCTGGCCGCCCGCAGCAAGTTGTCGCCACCCAGTCGCCACGAAGGTGGCGTTTGGCGCGAGCCAGCCAGCCCAAGTGAGCCCGCTCGCAGTCGGCTGGCGCTTTTTGAGTCTATCGCGGCGCTTGGACGATCTCACTGGCACGTCACTGGTCCGATCCGCACCTGTTCGCCGGGATGCGCAGCGAAATCAAAGCTCGCGCGGCAATTCCCGTTGGCAAGTTCGATGGTCGCCAGGTTGGAGCCGCCGAGGTTCTTGACGAAGGCCTGTCCGTCGTAACCGACGACGAACTCGTCGCCGCCATCGACCCGCCCTGCCGACCCGGCCGGCAAGAAGGTGCCGTCGGCTCGCACGAACACCACGAGCGCGGCGGCCGTGTCGCTGTGCAGCTTGAACTTGACGAGTACGCCGGCCCGATCGGCGGGCGCCACGACGTCGTGCGTGGTCTCAAGCTCGGCGTCGACCGGCAAATTGGCCGGGTCGATCGTGATCTTGTTCGCCTGGTATGATCGCAGGCTCGGCACCAGCAGCAGGCCCTGCTTGTCGGTCGTGCCGACCGGCCGGTTTTCATACGACACCTCGACATTGGGCGCTCCCGCATCGACCACGGCGAAGCCGTCGTCGATCCAATTGGAGAAAAACACGTCCCCGCCCATGGTCGAGATCGAGCCGCGCAGCTCCAGTCCGGCTTCGGTGACCGACTGACTCTGGCTCGCTCCCACCTTGGCGGTCAGGTAGCTCGACCGGTAGGAGAGCGAGGCTTCGCGATAGGGCGCAGCGCCTTCGGAATCGCGCACCTCCCAGCCGGTGTCGCCGGGCGTCGGACCGAGCGACTTGACCGCTTGGACGGTCGCCGTCGTGCCGCCCTGCCCGCGCGACACATCGGAGGTCACGGATGCCGATTCGCCGAGAGGAATGCTGAGTCCGAGCACGACTCCCGTGCTCTTGTTGGACCCGAAATCGCTGAACACGGTCGCGAACAAAGACGCCCGCAACGGCAACGAGCGTGAGTACGACGCCGAAAGGATGTTCGAGCGGTTGTTCGCACCGTCGATGAGAAGCACGGAGCTCAGGTTCCAGTTCGCCAAGCGGTCGAATGGAAGCGGAGCACCGATGGAAAACTGGCTGAGCGCGCGCGGCGGCAGGCTGTTGCCGTAAATCGGCAAATTCCAGGCGGCGGCGCCGGCGTAGGGGAGATAAGTCAGAATACCAAACAGACCGGGCACCGGCACCGGCACCGGCGCCGGCGCGAGGCTTTGCAGCCGCGCGGTCGCCGACGCGAGATCGTTATAGCTTCCGAAAGTGCGCTGCGAGCTGGCGTTGATGTTGAGACCGAACAGCTGGGTTTGGTAGGACGCGTAGGCTTGCATTCCGTCGCTGCCGGACGTCGTGCTGGCGGCAACGGCGACATCCGCCACCCCGATCGTTCCGGTCCTGATGGCCGCGCCGACGCCGCCGTTGGCAACCCCGCTCCCCGCTTCGGCATGACTTTCCACGGTCAACCAATCGAAAATTCCGCGCCGCAGGGTTGCCGACCCGACCGGCGTCCCGACGTAGGCGTCGTTGCTC
>DASZJC010000114.1:0-2064 GCA_035948495.1 Xanthobacteraceae bacterium
CCTTGCGAGCGTGCACCAATGGATGCTCGGCTTCGTCAAGGACAGCCCGCAGTCGCGACGCTACGAGGAACTCGCGGATCGCATCTCCGACGCGCTCGGGTTCATGCAGGCCTGCGGGCTCGATCTCGAGAGCCATCCCGAGCTCAAGGCCACGGACTTCTACACCTGCCACGAGGGGCTTCTGCTCGGCTTCGAGCAGGCGCTGACCCGCGAGGATTCGACCCTGCCGCCCGGCAACTGGTACTGCACGTCTGGCCACATGGTGTGGATCGGCGACCGCACGCGCCAGCACGACCACGCGCACGTCGAGTTCTTCCGCGGCATCAAAAACCCGATCGGGATCAAGTGCGGTCCTTCGCTCAAACCCGACGATCTCCTGCGGCTGATCGAGATTCTCAGCCCCGAGAACGAGCCCGGGCGCCTGACGCTGATCTGCCGCTTCGGCGCCGACAAGGTCGCCGACCGGCTCCCCGCCTTGATCCGCGCGGTCGAGCGCGAAGGCAGGTCCGTGGTATGGACGTGCGATCCCATGCACGGCAACACGATCGTCGCCGCCAACGGCTACAAGACGCGGCCGTTCGACCTGATCCTCAAAGAGGTGCAGAGCTTCTTTGCGATCCATGTCGCCGAGGGGACCTACGCCGGCGGCGTGCACCTGGAGATGACCGGCCAAAAGGTCACCGAATGCACCGGCGGCGCCAGGGCGATCACCGATGCGGATCTCAAGAGCCGGTATCACACCGTGTGCGACCCGCGCCTCAACGCCGAGCAGGCGATCGAGATGGCCTTCCTGCTCGCCGACCTGATCAAGCGGGAGCGCGCCGCCCATCCGAAGCCGTTGCCGGCGGTCGCGGGGCTCTAGCGGGGCGCCGACTGCGGCGCGCGGCTCGCACTCTGGTGACCGGCGGGCGCATTGCGGCCGGCCGGCCGCCCGCGCTACACCATCCGCATGAACAACCGCCCGGCCGATCGGCTCGCGATCGCGCTCGCCCAGCTCAATCCGCTCGTCGGCGACTGCGCCGGCAACGCCGACAAGGTGCGCCGCGCGCGCGCGCAGGCGGCCGACGAGGGCGCCGACCTCGTCATGTTCACGGAGCTGTTCATCGCCGGCTATCCGCCCGAGGACCTCGTCCTCAAGCCGAGCTTTCAGGCGGCCTGCCGCGTTGCGATCGAGGGGCTCGCCCGCGAGACCGCCGACGGCGGCCCGGCCCTGCTGATCGGCACGCCCTGGGTCGAGGACGGCAAGCTCTATAACGCCAATCTGCTGCTCGCGGGCGGGCGGATCGCGGCGATCCGCTACAAGGTCGACCTGCCCAATTACGGGGTGTTCGACGAAAAGCGGGTGTTCGTGCCCGGGCCGATGCCGGGGCCGATCGTGCTCAGGGGCGTGCGCATCGGCATTCCCATCTGCGAGGATATCTGGGGGCCCGAGGTCGTCGAGTGCGTGGCGGAGACCGGCGGCGAAATCCTGCTGGTGCCGAACGGCTCGCCCTATACGCGCGATAAGACCGTTCAGCGCCTCAACATAGCGGTTTCCCGGGTGGTCGAGGCGGCCCTGCCGCTCGTCTATCTCAACCAGGTGTGCGGCCAGGACGAACTGGTTTTCGATGGCGCTTCGTTCGTGCTCAACGCCGATCGTACGCTGGGCGCGCAGCTTCCCGCCTTCGAGGAATGCGTAGCGCTGACCCGGTGGCAGCGCGAGGCCGGTGGCTGGCGGTGCGTCGAGGGGCCGAACGCGGCGATCGTCGAAGGCGACGAAGGCGACTATGCGGCCTGCGTGCTGGGCCTGCGCGATTACGTCGACAAGAACCGCTTTCCCGGCGTGGTGCTCGGGCTGTCCGGCGGCGTCGATTCCGCGCTGTGTGCCGCAATCGCGGTCGATGCGCTCGGCGCCGGGCGCGTGCGTTGCGTGATGCTGCCTTACCGCTTCACCTCGCGGGATTCGATCGAGGACTCCGCCGCGATCGCGCGCGCGCTCGGCGTCGCCTACGAGGTGGTGCCGATCGAGAGCGCGGTCGCAGGGCTCGAGCAGGCGCTGGCGCCGGTGTTCGCCGGCCGGCCGCG
>DASZJC010000115.1:0-10141 GCA_035948495.1 Xanthobacteraceae bacterium
CTTCTTCGCCATCTTGCTGCGGCCCGAGCGCAGCAGCCGTGCGGTCCGCGACGTCGACGGATCGTCGTGCCGGCAGGCCAGCACCGCTTGATAAAGGCGGGTGATCGAATCAGCCATCGCCCATCAGAATAACGCGATAACGTCGCAATTGTGTTAAAGTTATAACAGGCGGCAGGGTGGGGGCTGATCAGCGGTTAATCCGGTCCTAAAAGTCCCTATTCCGAGGCTATTCGGCGCTATTCATCTTGGGCCAGCAGGCCGGCGTTGCCGCCGGCTGCAGCCGTGTTAACGGTAACGAGCTGCTCGGAAGCAAAGCGGCGCAGATAATTCGGCCCGCCCGCTTTCGGTCCGGTGCCCGACAGGTGCGTCCCGCCGAACGGCTGGGTGCCGACCACCGCGCCGATCATGCTGCGATTGACGTAAATGTTGCCGTGCGGAAGCCGCGCCGCGATCCGCTCGACGGTGAAGTCGATGCGCGAATGGATGCCGAGCGTCAGCGCGGTGTCGTTTGCCGCGATGTCATCGAGGAGCCGGTCCAAAGCTTCCGCGCGCCAACGCACGACGTGGAGCACGGGACCAAAGACTTCCTCCTGTAGCTCTCGCGCGGAGTCGAGTTCAACAATGGTTGGTGCGACGTATGTGCCGCGCGCCGGCAGCGGCTTCTCGCGATCCCAGCGGAAGCGCACGCGGCCGGCGCGTTCCATGTTCGCGATCCAGCTGTCGAGTTTTTGTTTGGCCTCGGCGTCGATCACCGGGCCGACATGGGTCGCCGGCTCGCGGGGATCGCCGACTTTCAGTTCGCGTGTTGCACCGATCAGCATTTCCAGCAGCGGCTCGGCGATGTCCTCTTGCAGGCAGAGGAGCCGCAGCGCCGAGCAGCGCTGGCCGGCGGAGCGGAACGCCGAGGTCATCACGTCGTCGATCACCTGCTCGGGCAATGCGGTGGCGTCGACGATCATGGCGTTGATGCCGCCGGTCTCGGCGATCAGCGGCACGATCGCTCCTTCCTTCGCCGCGAGTGCAGCCGCGATGCCGCGCGCGACCTCGGTCGAGCCGGTGAATGCGACGCCCGCGAGGCGCCGGTCGGCAACGATGCGCGCGCCGACCCGGCCATCCCCCGGCACCAGATGGAGGGCGCTCGCCGGCACGCCCGCCGCATGCAGCAGCCGCACCGCTTCGGCGGCGACGAGCGGCGTCTGCTCGGCCGGTTTGGCGACCACGCTGTTGCCGGCGGCGAGCGCGGCCGCGACCTGTCCGACGAAAATCGCGAGCGGAAAATTCCACGGGCTGATGCACGCGAATACGCCGCGGCCGCGATAGCGCAGTTCGTCGGTTTCGCCGGTGGGTCCCGGCATCTGCTCCGGCGTCAGCGCGCTGCGCGCTTGCGACGCGTAGTAGCGGCACAGGTCCACGGCCTCGCGGACTTCCGCGAGGCCGTCCGCAAGCGTCTTGCCGCCTTCGTGCGCCAACAGTCCGATCAGCGGCCCGCGCCGTGCTTCGATGAGATCGCCGGCGCGCTCGAGCGCGGTCGCCCGCTCGCCGACCGGAGTCGCCGCCCAGGCACGGAACCCCGCCGCCGCTGCCGCCATTGCGGCACTGACGGTGGCGTCGTCGCCCTCGCTGACTTGTCCGATGATGCTGCCGTCGATGGGAGAGCGAACCGCGCGCCGCCGCCCTTCGCGGGGCACGCCATCGATGACGGGCGCAGCCTGCAGGTCGGTCGGCGTGCCCCTCCGGACGTCGGCGAGCAGGGTCGTGAGAGCGGCGCGGTCCCCGAACTCGATGCCGGCCGAATTGCGCCGCGGCGGAGCGTACAACTCGTTCGGCCGGACGATGCGCCGATGGCGCGCGCGACCTGGATCGCCGATCTCCGCCTGCGGCCGCCGCAGGATGTCGGCGATCGGCACCGCGGGATCCGCCGCGACCGATACGAACGAGGAATTGGCACCGTTTTCCAACAGCCGCCGCACCAGGTAGGCGAGCAGATCGCGATGGTCGCCGACCGGGGCGTAAACCCGGCAAGCGGCGCCCGGCTCGTCCGCCATGAGCGCGTCGTAGAGCGCAACTCCCATGCCGTGCAGTCGCTGGAACTCATAACCCTCGAAGCCGCCGGCCTCAGCGATGACGCTGGCGACGGTCAGCGCATTGTGGGTGGCGAACTGCGGAAAAACGCGCGGCCGGGCAGCCAAGAGCTTGCGGGCGCAGGCCATGTAGGCGAGATCGGTCATCGCCTTGCGGGTGAATACCGGATAGTCCGCGAGCCCGCGTTCCTGTGCGCGCTTGATCTCGGTGTCCCAATAGGCGCCCTTGGCGAGCCGCACCATCACATGGGTGTCGAGCGCTTGCGCGGCCGCGACGATCCAGTCGACGACCTGGGGCGCGCGCTTCTGATAGGCTTGAACCGCAAGTCCGAAGCCGTCCCAGCCGCGCAGGCTCGGATCGGCGAGCGCAGCCCCGATCAGCTCCAGCGACAGTTCCAGCCGGTCCGCCTCTTCGGCGTCGACCGTGAAGTTGAGGTCGTGAGCCTTGGCTTGACGGGCGAGGGTGATGAGACGCGGCGCCAGCTCGGCGAGCGCGCGCTCGCGCGCCAGCGGCTCGAAGCGGGGGTGCAGTGCCGACAGCTTGACCGAAATGCCGGGGCGGTCGGGCAGGGCGCCGCTTGCGCTTGCGCCGATGGCGCCGATGGCGTGCGCATAAGCGTCGAAGTAGCGCGCGGCATCGGCGGCGGTGCGCGCGCCCTCGCCCAGCATGTCGAACGAATAGCGGAACTCCGGCTTGGCGCTTGCCCGCGCCAGTGCGTCCTCGATCGTCTGGCCGAGCACGAAATGCGCGCCGAGGAGTCGCATCGCCTGGCGGACGGCGGCGCGCAGCGCCGGCAGGCCCAGGCGCTTGGCGAGGTTGTCGATGATGCCTTCGGGCGTTTCGCCCGGATGAATGATGCGCGCGCTGATCCCGAGCGCCCAGGCCGAGGCGGAGACCAGGATCGCGTGGGATTTCATGTCGTGATGCGACCAGTCCCCGGCCGCGAGCTTGTCCTCGATGAGCCGATCGGCGGTGGCGGCGTCGGGTACCCGCAACAGCGCCTCCGCCAGCACCATCAGGGCAAGGCCCTCCCGCGTTGAGAGCGAATATTCGTGCAGGAAATCCTCGATGCCGCCGAGGCCGCCTGCGCGCGCCCGGACCGCCTCCACCAGCCTGGCGGCCCGCGCATCGATCCGCGCCTCGAAGGCGGCGCCGGGCGAGGCCTGCGCCAGCAGGTGCGCGGCGATGTCCTCGTCGGCCGCGGCATAGGGGGCCGCAAAGGCCGGCACGGCCGGCGTGTGATGGACGGAGGGCCGCAGCGCCTCTGCGGTCATGGCAAACCTCCGGCTCGATCGACGCGCTCACCGGCCGATGCCGATCGAGTGAGAATCGGCCGCAACGCGTTCACATTAGCAACGCGGCGGCGGATGCCTAGCTCGGTCTGCCCTCGCCTCTTCGGGCAAACTCCATCGCTGCGGCATCCTGCCGCGCAAGAATCCCGCGTTGCGGCGCCGGCATTGTGAGAAACAGCGCGGCGGCTTGTTTGCGGGACACCATCGCGGCATGGTTATTGCTCGATTGGGGGGCTCCCTTCCGCCGGATTGAAAGCGTTCCCGTATGGGCCTGCTGCAAAAGTCTCGGCGTGGCACCGCAGGTGCTCTTGTCGCAGCCGCCTGGGCGGCTGCGCTCGCCGGCGGCCCCGCCGTTGCGCAGACGCCGGTCAAGTTCACGCTCGACGGCAAAATCGAAGGTCCGGTCGCCCCGTTCGTGGTCGCCGTCGACAAGGGCTGCTTCAAGGGCGAAGGCCTCGAAGTGACCATCGACACCGCGGTCGGATCGGCCGAAGCGATCAGCCGCGTCGCTTCCGGCGCCTACGACATGGGCCTCGCCGACATCAATGCGCTGATCAAGTTCCGCGATCAAAATCCCGGCGCGCCGGTCAAGGCGGTGTTCATGGTCTACAACAAGCCGGCGTTCGCGATCATCGGCCGCAAGAGCCGCGGCGTCGTCAATCCGAAGGATCTCGAAGGCAGGAAGCTCGGTGCGCCGCCGGCCGACGCCGCCTATGCGCAATGGCCGATTTTCGTCAATGCCAACGATATCGACGCGGCCAAGGTCGTGGTCGTCAACGTCGGGGTTCCGGTGCGCGAGCCGATGCTCGCCTCGGGCGAGGTCGACGCCATCGCCGGTTACTCGTTTTCCTCGTCGATCGACCTCAAGGAGCGCGGCGTGCCAGCCGAGGACATCAACGTGCTGCTGATGGCCGATCACGGCCTCGAACTCTATGGCAGCGCGGTCCTGGTCAATTCGAAATTCGCCGCGGAAAAGCCGGAAGCCGTGAAGGCGTTCCTGCGCGCGCTCGTCACCGCAATCAACGAGACGGTTCGCAGTCCGCACGCCGCGGTCGAGTCGGTGATCAGGCGCAACGACGCTGCCAAGAGGGATGTCCAGCTGGAGCGCCTGCAGATGGCGGTCGACGACAATATCCTCACCCCGGAGGTAAGGACGAAGGGCTACGGCGGCATCGACGGCGCGCGCTTCGAAAAGGCGATCAATCAGCTCGGACTGACCTATACCTTCAAGCACACCCCCAAGCCCGACGAGTTATTCGACTCATCGTTCCTGCCCAGTGCGGCCGAGCGCGCGGTCAATTGAGGCTATTCCCGCCCCGCAAGCGCGGGCGCTCTAACCGGCCTGGCGATCGGACACCGACTCGAGCGCCGTCGTCCGTGACGCCGGCGGCCGGATCACCGCCGCCAGGGCCTCCGCCAACTCCTCGAGCAAGCGGCGGTCGCGGCTTTCGCGCAGGTAGATGCCGCAATCGACGTCGGGCAGTGGCGGCAACGGCGGATCGTGCCAGACCGTAAGGTCGGCCGGGACCATCCGCTCGATCATGGCGGATATTCCGAGCCCGGCTGCGACCGCCGCCGCAACGCTGACGCTGCTCGGCGCCATAAAGACCAGTTCCCATTCGTGGCCGCCGCGCTCGAGTGCCTCGATCGACAGCTTGGTCAGCACGCAGCCCTCGTCATGGGTGACGAGCGGCACCGGGACGGCCGGATCAGGCAGCGCCGAGCGGCCGCGCACCCACACGACATGTTCGCTCCAGCGGTCGTACGCGTCGAGGTGCGGATCCGCCTGCACGAACGCGACCGCCAGGTCGATGTCGCCCTGCCGGAGGCCGTGCAGCAGCCGGTCGGATATGTCGCATCGGACTTGAAACGCCTGGTGCGGTGAGCGCCGGCGAAATTCCGCCAGTGCGGCCGGCAGCAGCACCCCCCCGAAATCTCCCGGAATGCCGATGCGCAGGGGACTACTCGAGGTGTGGAGCGCGGCCAGGTCCAGGATCTGATCGTTGATCGCCAGCAGGCGCCGCGCACAGTCGGCGATGGCCCGCCCTTTGTCGGTCAGGATCACGCCGGGCGCGCTCTTATCGAGCAGTTCCCTGCCGAGCAGAGTCTGCAGCCGTTTGATTTGCGCGCTCACGGCCGGCTGCGTGCAGCCGAGTGCCTGGGCGGCTTTGGTGAAACCGCGCAGGTCGACCACGGCAACGAACGTGCGCAACAACTCGGTTGGAATATTGGTCATGCAATATTGCGCGGTGGCACCCCGTCCGGGGTGGTGCGGACCGCGCCGACGCCACGCTGGACTAAACTACCTGTCGGGATTGTCGGCCGCGTCGCGGCGGGGTCGCTACTGTTAGATTTGACAGGACCCCGCCACAACTGAACGTGGATGAACCTTCCGTCCTGTCATTTTTAGCGATAGGCTCCGGCTATTTCGACGTTACATTTATGGGAAATCACGAAACGTTATGGACTTGCCTCGCGTTTCCGGGCCCCGGACCGTCCGCCCGACGGCGCCTTGTGGTCGCGGGGCCAGGGCGGCTAGAGTGCCGCTGACCGCACACTCGGCGAACCCGCGGTCGTGGCGAGGGATTTCATGGGCCTCAAAGCAATCGGCGCCGTCCTGGTGGCTTCAGCGATGGTGCTCGCGGCCGGTTCGGCCGATGCGGCCACCACCAAGCGCAAGCCGGCCCGGGTGGTCGTGACCAAGCGGTCCTATCTCGATGCCGGCACCGAGGTAAAACCGGGCGAACGGCATTTCACCGACTATGTTTTCCCGCCCAATTACAGCCCGTACAGCGTGGTCGATCCGACCCGTTCCTACCGCTATCCGCTGCCCGATTCGTTCTGGCTGCCGGGGTCCAGTCCCTTCGGCTACTGAGCGCCGGCCGGCGCCCGCATTTCCTCGACGATCGCATCGCCCATCCGGGCGGTGCCGACGACGGTCGTTCCCTCGGACCTGATGTCCGCGGTGCGCAGGCCCTTGGCGAGCGCGGCGGCGATTGCCTGATCGATCAGGTCGGCCTCGTCGATGAGCGCGAAGGAGTAGCGCAGCGCCATGGCGAACGAGGCGATCATGGCGATCGGATTGGCGACGCCCGTGCCGGCGATGTCCGGTGCGGAGCCGTGCACCGGCTCGTAGAGCGCGCGGCGCTTCCTGGTCTTGGCGTCGACCTCGCCGAGGGACGCCGACGGCAACATGCCGAGCGAGCCGGTCAGCATCGCGGCGATGTCGGACAGCATGTCGCCGAACAGGTTGTCGCACACGATAACGTCGAACTGTTTGGGCCAGCGCACGAGCTGCATCCCGCCGGCGTCGGCGAGGACGTGGTCGAGCGTGACGTCCTTGAACTCGCGGTCGTGCACCTGGGTGACCACCTCGTGCCACAGCACGCCGGTCTTCATCACGTTGCGCTTCTCCATGGACGTGAGCTTGTTGCGGCGCTTCCGCGCCAGCTCGAAGCCGACGCGGGCGATGCGCTCGATTTCGTAGGTGTCGTAGACCTGGGTATCGACCGCGCGCTTCTGCCCGTTGCCGAGGTCGGTGATGGTCTTGGGCTCGCCGAAATAAACGCCGCCGGTGAGTTCGCGCAGGATGATGATGTCGAGGCCTTCCACCACCTCGCGCTTGAGGCTCGAGGAGTCGGCGAGCGCGGGGTAGCACACCGCCGGCCGGATGTTCGCGAACAGGCCGAGGTCCTTGCGTAGCCGCAGCAGGCCCGCCTCCGGGCGCACGTCGTAGGGCACGCCGTCCCATTTGGGCCCACCGACCGAGCCGAAGATCACCGCGTCGGCGGCTCTGGCCTTGGCCATCGTGTCCTCGGTGACCGCGACTGCGTGCGCGTCGTAGCAGCAGCCGCCGACCAGCGCCTCTTCGGTTTCGAAGCGGTCCGGGCCGCGCTCGTTCAAGACGGCGATGACCTTCTTCACCTCGGCCATCACTTCGGGGCCGATGCCGTCGCCGGGAAGCAGCAGAAGCCGATGGATCGTCATGCATGAACTCGTGCAATCGTTGACGCGCGCGGATTGCTAATGGGCAGGGTGAAGATTGGCAAGGCAGTACACCTGTAGCCCGCATGGAGCGCAGCGCAATGCGGGAATGGCGTTCCCGGATTTCGCGTCGCTCCATCCGGGCTACGGAGGGGCAGGCCGCCTACAACCCGCTGAACCAATTGTATCCCTGGTTCTCCCAGTAGCCGCCGACGTACTGGTTGATGACGGCAAGCTCGACCACGTATTTGGGGTTCTTGAAGCCGAGCTTCGTGGGGATGCGGATGCGCAGCGGGAAACCGAAGCTGCGCGGCAGGGTCGCGCCGTCGAACTTGACCGTCATCTGGGTCTGCGGATGCAGCGCGGTCGGCATGTCGATCGACGTGAAATAACGGTCGGCGCAACGGAAATAGACGTAGTTGGCGCTGAGATCGGCGCCGATCCGGCGCAGGAAATCGCGCAACGGAATGCCGGTCCATTTTCCCACCAGGCTCCAGCCTTCGACGCACACCAGGCGGGTGATCTGGGTTTCCTGCGGCAGCGCGTAGAGTTCTTCAAGCGTCCACGCCTTCTTGTTTTCGACCAGACCGCCGATGGCGAGCTTGTAGTCGTCCGCGTCGACCTCGGGCGCATCCTCCTCGTCGTAATACCCGTTGAACCGGAACGGCCGCGCGATCGCGCTCTCCGGGTAGGTCGGCGCCAAGCGGTTCGGGTCGAAGAGCAGCGCTTGCGCCTTGTCGTTGAAGCGCGAGATGGCGCGCAGCGCCTTTTCGACCGACATGCTGTCGCTCACGTCGCATCCGGTCAGCAGCGCGAGCGCACCGAAGCTCGCGGCGCCGCGCAGCAGCGCCCGTCGCGATGGGTCGGGCAGGAGCCGCGCCGCGTCCTGCGCGGCGATCTGGGCCTCGGTCTCGAACGGCTTGATGATCCGCGGCATCGATTCTTCGTCAGCGCCCGACGATAATGGCTCTGAGCCTCTTCGGCACCCCGAACGCCATGACAATGTGAACGATGGAAAACGCCACGATAGCCGCCATCGCGAAGAAGTGAACCAGGCGCGCCGCCTCGTAGCCGCCGAACAGCGCCGTGAGCGCCTTGAGCTGCACGGGCTTCCAGATGGCAAGGCCGGACGCCACGATGACGACGCCGGTCGCGAGCACGCCCGCATAGAGCGCCTTCTGCACGGAGTTGTAGACCGCAAGGTCGTCGTGGGAGAGGCGGCCGGTCAACGCCGCACGCACGTCGGCCACGAATTCGACCGGCCGGATCGGCAGCAGGCGGCGGCGAAATCGCCCGGTCGCAAGTCCAAGGACGACGTAGACCAGCCCGTTGGCGAACAGGAGCCACATGGCGGCGAAATGCCAGAGCAGCCCGCCCGCGAGCCAACCGCCGACGGTGATCGCCTTAGGGAACGTAAACCCGAAGAGCGGCGAGGCGTCGTACACCTGCCAGCCCGACCCGATCATCGCCACCATGGCGGCGGCGTTGATCCAATGGGTGATGCGCACCCAAACAGGATGAACGACAGGTGGCGCAGAAGGCGCGTGATCGATCTCGGCGGCGGCGGTCGCCATGGGCGGTTCCTGAACGCGCAATTTCCCGCGCCTCATGCCAGCCTTGCGCGGCCCGCGCAATGCTCCTAAGCCCGGACGATGACCAAGACGAACGCGGGCAAGTTCTTCGAGGACTTCCGTCTCGGCGAGGTGATCGAACACGCGACGCCGCGCACCGTCACGGTGGGAGATGTGGCGCTCTACATCGCGCTCTACGGAACGCGCTTCGCCGTGCAGTCCTCCGACGTCTTCGCCAGGGCGATCGGTTATCCGCGCGCACCCGCGGATGATTTTCTGGTGTTCCACGTCGTGTTCGGCAAGACCGTCCCGGACATTTCGCTCAACGCCGTCGCCAATCTGGGCTACGCGGGGTGCCGGTTCCTCGCGCCGGTCTATCCGGGCGATACGCTCTCCGCCCGCAGCGAGGTGATCGGGCTCAAGGAAAATTCGAACCGCAAGACCGGCATCGTCTACGTGCGCTCGACCGGGCTGCGGCAGGACGGGACCGCCGTGCTCGAGTTCATCCGCTGGGTGATGGTGCGCAAGCGCGA
This sequence comes from Xanthobacteraceae bacterium, assembly GCA_035948495.1. Classification (GTDB taxonomy): domain Bacteria; phylum Pseudomonadota; class Alphaproteobacteria; order Rhizobiales; family Xanthobacteraceae; genus AP-16. The sequence continues at coordinate 9,463 of DASZJC010000115.1, forward strand.
TGAGGCCGCTGCCGCTCCCGGCGAGGCGGTTCCCCAGCTCCCCGATGCGCTCGACCCCGCCGCACTCGGCACCGCCTGCCCGATGATCGACGGCGCGGCCTATGACGTGGCACGCGCCGGAGGCCCGCACCGCTGGGGCGATTACATGGTGGGGGAAAACATCGACCATCTCGACGGAATGACGGTCGAGGAGGCGGAGCATCAGATCGCGACGCGGCTTTATCAGAACACCGCGCGGGTGCACTTCAACCAGTTCGCCGAAAGCAAGGGCCGGTTCGGACGCCGGCTGATTTACGGCGGCCACGTGATTTCGCTCGCCCGCGCGTTGTCGTTCAACGGGCTCGCCAACGCGTTCCACGTCGCGGCCATCAACGGCGGGCGGCACGCGGCGCCGCTGTTTGCCGGCGCCACCGTGTTCGCCTGGTCGCAGGTGACCGACAAGGCGGCGCTGCCCGGGCGCAACGACGTCGGCGCGCTGCGGTTGCGCACCATCGCCGCCAAGGACCGGCCGTGCTATGATTTCCCGCTGCACGCCGGCGACGGCTACGATCCCGCCGTGGTGCTCGACCTCGATTATTGGGTGCTGATGCCGCGCTGAGCGCGCGCATGGCCCGACCGCAGATGCGCGACGAGGTCGCGCGCGTACGGCGGCAATTCCTTGAGCCGGCGCACGCAGATC
>DASZJC010000116.1:0-2505 GCA_035948495.1 Xanthobacteraceae bacterium
GAGCGCCTGCGCATCGGTCACGTCGGCGGCGATGAAGCCCGCCGCATCCCCCTGCGCGACGGCTTCCGCCAGGGTTGCCGCGTTGCGGCCGAGCACCGTCACCGTGGCGCCGGCCTGCGCCAGCGCCGCCGCGACCGCCCGGCCGATGCCGCGGCTGCCGCCGGTCACCAGCGCATGCCGCCCGGCCAAAGCCGCCATGATCGGCCCTCTCGGGGTTACTCCGAGATATTTTAAGCTTAAACTTTTCGTGACTCAAGCGCCGGAACCTATTGCCGGCGAATTACTTTAAGCTTAAAGTAATGGCGCGATTGATTCGCCCCGGGGGAGGTGAAGCGAGCGGAGACGCCCATGAAGGTTCACGTCATCGGCGGCGGGCCGGCCGGCCTCTACTTTGCGATCCTGATGAAGAAGGCGTGGCCGGACACCCGCATCACCGTGTTCGAGCGCAACCGGCCCGACGACACGTTCGGGTTCGGGGTGGTGTTCTCCGACGAGACGCTGGAAACCTTCGAGGCCTACGACCGCGAGAGCTATCAGGCGATCATCGACCACTTCGCCTATTGGGACGACATCGAGATTCACTTCCGCGGCACTCTGCACCGGGTCGGCGGCAACGGGTTTTGCGGCTGCTCGCGGCGCGCCTTGCTGCGCCTCCTGCACGAGCGCGCCCGCGCCTTCGGCATCGAGCTCAAATTCGAAACCGAGGTGCGCGACATGGGGGCCATGATCCGCGACGCCGATCTGGTGGTCGCGGCGGACGGTGTCCATTCGCGCGTGCGCGAGACCTTCGCCGAGCAGTTCCAGCCTGAGATCGACCTGCGCCCGAACAAGTTCTGCTGGATGGGGTCGACCCGCCCGTTCGACGCCTTCACCTTCTTCTTCCGCGAGACCGAGCACGGGATTTTCATCGCCCATTGCTACCAGTACGAGCCCGGCCGTTCGACCTGGATTTTGGAGACCGATCCGCGGACATTCGCGCGCGCCGGACTCGATCCGCACGACGAGGCGGCGTCGGCGCGCTTCCTGGAAGGCGTGTTCCGGCAGGAGCTTCAGGGCCACAAGCTGATCGTCAACCATTCGCTGTGGCGCAATTTCCCCACGGTCCGCTGCGCGCGGTGGACCGCCGGCAACGTCGTGCTCATCGGCGACGCCAAGGCGAGCGCGCATTTCTCCATCGGGTCGGGCACCAAGCTCGCCATGGAGGACGCCATCGCCCTTTACGAGGCATTTCGGGCGACCGGCGGTCGCAGCGTCGCGGCGGCGCTTGCCCGTTTCGAAGCCGAGCGCCGCGCGGAGGTCGAGAAGACCCAGCACTCCGCCGACGTGTCGCTCGTGTGGTTCGAGCATGTCCGGCGGTTCTGGGACATGGACCCGACGCGCTTCACGTTCGGGCTGATGACGCGATCGAAGGCGATCACCTACGACAACCTCGCGCTGCGCGCGCCCGAGTTCGTCCGGAAGGTCGACCGGCTGGTCGCGCAAGAAGTTCGCGCCCAGGGTTTCGCGGTCGACGAACTGCGTCCCGCGGCGCCGATGTTTCAGCCGTTCCGGCTGCGCGGCATGACGCTCGCCAACCGGGTCGTCGTCTCGCCCATGTGCCAGTATTCGGCCGAGGACGGCCTGCCCAACGACTGGCATCTGGTGCACTACGGCTCGCGCGCCGTCGGCGGCGCCGGCCTGATGTTCACCGAGATGACCTGCGTGTCCGCGCAAGCGCGCATCACGCCCGGCTGCGCCGGGCTCTATAGCGACGCCCACGAGGCGGCGTGGAAGCGTATCGCAGAGTTCGTTCACCGGCACTCCGCCGCGAAGTTCTGCATGCAGCTCGGCCACTCCGGCCGCAAGGGCGGCACCAAGCTGATGTGGGACGGCATCGACGAGCCGCTCGCCGAAGGCGGATGGCCGACGCTCTCGGCCTCGCCGCTCCCCTATTTCCCGCACAGCCCGGTGCCGCGCGAGATGTCCCGCGCCGACATGGACCAGGTGATCGACGACTTCGTCGCCGCCACCCGGCGCGCCGAGCGCGCCGGCTTCGACATGGTCGAGCTGCACGCGGCGCACGGCTATCTCCTGGCGAGCTTCATCTCGCCGCTCACCAACAAGCGCACCGATGAATACGGGGGACCCCTGGAAAACCGCGCGCGCTTCCCGCTCGCGGTCTTCCGCGCCATGCGGGCGGCATGGCCTCAGGAAAAGCCGATGTCGGTGCGCATCTCGGCGACCGATTGGGCCGACGGCGGACTGACCGGCGAGGATTCGGTCGCGCTCGCCCACATGTTTGCCGAGGCCGGCTGCGATCTCATCGACGTGTCGACCGGCCAGACGGTCGCGGATGCGGAGCCGGTCTACGGGCGCATGTTCCAGACGCCGTTCTCCGACCAGATTCGCAACGAGGCGGGCCTCGCCACCATGTGCGTCGGCGCCATTACGACGGCCGATCAGGTCAACACCATCGTTGCGGCCGGGCGCGCCGACCTCGTGGCGCTGGCGCGTCCGCATCTCGTC
>DASZJC010000117.1:0-1613 GCA_035948495.1 Xanthobacteraceae bacterium
TTTGCCCACCCTACTCGTTCAACAGCGCCTTCTTCGCCTTCTGCAGCGCGCGCAGCGCCTTGCCCTCGACCTTGGGGGAGCTCAGATCGAGGGATTCGAGCGCATGCACCAGGGCCGCCGCCACCACCAGCCGCGCGAACAATTTGTTGTCGGCCGGCACGACGTACCATGGCGCCTGCGCCGTGGCGGTGTGGCGGATCATGTCCTCGTAGGCCTCCATGTAGCGGTCCCACAGCTTGCGCTCGGCGACGTCGGCCATGGAGAACTTCCAGCGCTTGGCCGGCTCCTCGATGCGCGCGAGGAAACGGCGGCGCTGCTCCTCCTTGGAAAGGCGCAGGTGGAACTTGACGACGATGACGCCGTTGCGGGCGAGATAATGCTCGAAGTTGCGGATGTCCGCGAACCGCTCCTTCCAGATATGTTTGGTGATGAGCTCGCGCGGCATCCGCTGGCGTTCGAGCAGCTGCGGATGCACGCGCACCACCAGCACGTCCTCGTAATAGGAGCGATTGAAAATGCCGATATGGCCGCGGCGCGGCGCACGCGCCGCCGCGCGCCACAGGAAGCCGTGATCGAGTTCCTCCTCGCTCGGCTGCTTGAAAGAGTGGACCTCGCAGCCCTGCGGATTGACGCCGGACATGACGTGGGCGATGGCGCTGTCCTTGCCGCCGGCGTCCATCGCCTGGAAGATCATCAGCACCGCCCGGCGATGCTCGGCGTAAAGCAGCTGCTGCAGTTCGGCGAGCCGCTTGATGTCCTTGGCGAGAATCGCCTTGGCCTCGTCCTTCTCGATGTCGAGCCCGCCGGTGTCGGCGGGATCGAAGTCGGCGAGGCGGAACCCCTTCCCGCGCTCGACGCGGTACCGCTTGATGTGCGTGGGGATTTTCATGGCTGCATGCTTAACGTTCGGGCGAGCTCTAAGTTCATGCAATGTAGCCCGGATGGAGCGAAGCGAAATCCGGGAGTGAAGGTCCCGCATTCCGCTGCGCTCCATGCGGGCTACGGGCGGCCGCTCACCCCCTCATTATTTCCACATCTGCGTCAAAAAATCCGCGATGAACTCCGGCATCATCGGGTCGAGGTCGGCGGGGCCGCGCACGATGCGCACGTCGGCAAGCTCGGGCTGCGCCTCGGCGGTCAAGCGGGCGAGGATACGCGCGCGCAGCTCGGCGGCCGGCAGCGGCGAGCGCAGCGTCTTGAGCATGGCAAGCCGCGGGCCGGCGAGAACCGCGTGCCAGCCCGGCTCGACCGCGACGTCGGCGGCGGTCAGGCCGGTTTCCTCAGTCAACTCGCGCAGCACGCTGCCGTCGAGATCGACCGCGTCACCGACGACGTCCTGCGGGTCCGGGGTGCCGGACGGGAAATAGATGCGGCCGGCGTTCAGGGTATGGGCGGCCATGACGCCGAGCAGGAAGGCGCCGTCGGCCGCGCGCAAGGCCGCCTGGCCGAAGCAGTTGCGGATCGCCGGGTCGGGCCAGCCCCAGTCGCGCCAGGCGATGAAGCTCGCGAAGTCGGTCTCGAAATAGGCGCCGCGCAGCACCGCGTCGCGAATCGCGAACTCGTGCAGCAGCAGCACGCGGCCGTTGAACGCGTCCGGCTTGTCGCGGCGCAGG
>DASZJC010000118.1:0-2549 GCA_035948495.1 Xanthobacteraceae bacterium
TTCATATGCATGCGCTCGGGCAGGCCGCCGACATTGTGGTGCGACTTGATCGTCACCGATGGCCCGCCGGTGAACGACACGCTCTCGATCACGTCGGGATAGAGCGTGCCCTGGGCGAGGAATTCGGCGCCGCCGATTTTCCGCGCTTCCGCCTCGAACACGTCGATGAACAATTTGCCGATGGTCTTGCGCTTTTGTTCCGGGTCGTCGATGCCTTCCAGCGCTTTGATAAAAACATCGGACGCATTCACGTGGACCAGCGGAATGTTGTAGCTGCCGCGAAACAGGGCCACGACATTTTCGGCTTCGCCGAGCCGCAACAGCCCGTGATCGACGAAGACGCAAGTCAGCTGCTCGCCGATCGCTTCGTGCAGCAGCACGGCCGCGACCGCGGAATCGACGCCGCCGGAGAGCCCGCAGATCACGCGGCCCTTGCCGACCTGGCGGCGGATTTTATCCATCGCCTCGAGCTTGAACGCCCGCATCGTCCAGTCGCCGGTGCAGCCCACGATCTTGCGCACGAAATTGCGCAACAGCGCAGCACCATGCGGCGTATGCATGACTTCGAGATGGAACTGGGTGGCGTAGAATTTGCGCTTGTCGTCGGCGAGCCGCAATATTTCGAGCTTCTCGCGGGTGATGGCGCCGGGGCAGCGGATGGCGAGGCCGGGACCGGGAAACGGATGGCGGCCGACGAACGCGTCCGGCAGGCCGAGCTCGCGGCCGAGCGCGCGCACCTCGTCCTTGAACAATTCGCGCAGCGGCTCGACCAGCTTCATGTGCATGCGCTCGGGGAGCCCGCCGACGTTGTGGTGCGACTTGATGGTCACCGACGGCCCGCCGGTGAACGACACGCTCTCGATCACGTCGGGATAGAGCGTGCCTTGCGCCAGGAACTCGGCGCCGCCGATCTTCTTTGCCTCCGCCTCGAACACGTCGATGAACAACTTGCCGATGGTCTTGCGCTTGATCTCCGGATCGTCGACGCCGGCGAGCGCGTCGAGAAACAGCCTTTCGGCCTGAACGTGCACGAGCGGAATGTTGTAGCTGTCGCGGAACAGCGCGGTGACCCGTTGCGCCTCGGCGAGCCGCAGCAGGCCGTGGTCGACGAACACGCAGGTGAGCTGCTCGCCGATCGCCTCGTGGATGAGCACCGCGGCGACCGCGGAATCGACCCCGCCGGAGAGCCCGCAGATGACGCGGGCGCGGCCGACCTGCGCGCGGATCTTGTCGATCGCCTCGTCCTTGAACGCCCGCATGGTCCAGTCGCCGCGGCAGCCGGCGATCTTGCGCACGAAATTGCGCAGCAGCGCCGCGCCGTGCGGCGTGTGCACCACTTCGAGGTGGAACTGGGCGGCGTAGAACCTGCGGGCGTCGTCGGCGATGACGGCGATCGGCGCGTTGGCCGAGGTGCCGACGGCGCGGAAACCCGCGGGCAGCCGCGTCACCCGGTCGCCATGGCTCATCCACACCGGATAGCGCTCGCCCATGCGCCACACCCCGTCGAACAGCGCGCACTCGGCGGTGACCTCGACCTCGGCGCGGCCGAACTCGCGATGGTGGCCGCCCTCGACCTCGCCGCCGAGCTGCTGCGCCATCGCCTGCTCGCCGTAGCAGATGCCGAGCACCGGCACGCCGGCACGGTAGATCGCCGGCGGCGCGAGCGGCGCGTCCTTGTCGAGCACGGAGGCGGGCCCGCCGGACAGGATCACGCCCTTGGGCTTCATCGCCGCAAAGGCCGCTTCGGCTTTGTTGAACGGCACGATCTCGCAATAGACCCCCTCTTCGCGCACGCGCCGCGCGATCAGCTGGGTGACCTGGGAGCCGAAATCGATGATGAGGATTTTGTCGTGCATCGGGCGCCGTGGCTCATCTGCCGGTGCCGCCGCGCGCGAATGGAATCGACCCAACGGCCGTCCGGAGGCGACTTGTGCAGCGCACGCCGGGCGCGGTCAAGCCCGTCCGGAGGGCGGAGGACGGAGGACCGAGGACGGAGGACCTGTCTTCCGTCGTCTGTCCTCCGTCGTCCGATAGCCGATTGCGCTTCGCTCCATCCGGGCTACCCTGCGGCACTCAATCCAGGGACGGGAGACGTACATGGACATCAGCCTGCACGGCCGCACCGCGATGATCACCGGCGCCAGCAAGGGGCTCGGCCTTGCCATGGCGACCCGCTTCGCTCAGAGCGGGGCGGACGTGGCGCTGCTGGCGCGCCGGCCCGACGTGCTGGCGGAGGCGAAGGCCGCGGTCGCGGCTGGCGCCAAAGGCAAGGTCGCGGTGTTTGCCTGCGACGTCTCCAAGGCGGCCGACATCGCGCGCGCCTACGCGGGCGTCATGGAGACGTTCGGGAAGGTCGACATCCTGGTCAACAATGCCGGAGAATCGAAGGCGCTGCCCTTCGCGACCATCACCGACGAGCTATGGCAGTCCGACCTCGACCTCAAGCTCTTCGCGGCGATCCGCACCTGCCGCCTCGTGCTCGAAGGGATGAAGGCGCGCCGGTGGGGCCGCATCATCAACGTGCTCAACATCGGCGCCAAGGCGCCGCG
>DASZJC010000119.1:0-2063 GCA_035948495.1 Xanthobacteraceae bacterium
GAATATAACAATCGCGCCCGGGTGCCGGAGCATGCGGAGATTTTCGCCCGCTGGATTCGTGATGCCGAGCTTTATCGTGCCGACACGCTCAAAGACGGCCGCGCCGAGCTCGGCCTGGCATACGGCGAGACGCCGCGGCAATACCTCGACCTGTTCCATGCGCAGGCCGGCGCCGGCGCCGTCGCGCCGCTGGCGCTGTTCATTCATGGCGGCTATTGGCGCTCGCTCGATCCGTCGATGTTCAGCCACATGGCGCGCGGCTTGAACGCGCGCGGCATCACGGTCGCGGTCGCGGGCTACGATCTCTGCCCGGTCGTCACCATCGCCGACATCATCGAGCAAATTCGCCGCGCCTGCTTGTTCCTGTGGCAGCGGCTTGATCGGCCGATGTTCGTCATCGGTCATTCCGCCGGCGGGCATCTTGCTGCCGCGATGGTCGGCACCGACTGGCAGTCGCTTTATCCCAAAGCACCGGCCGATCTGACACCCGCGGGCTATGCGATCTCCGGCCTCTACGATCTCACGCCGCTCCTTGGCGTGAGCACGAACCAGGATTTGCGTCTGACTGCCGAAAGCGCGCGCGCCGTCTCACCGGCATTTTGGCCGCTGCGGCCCGGCCGCACCTTGGATGCGGTCGTCGGCGCGCTTGAATCGAGCGAGTTCAGGCGCCAGAGCCAGCTCATCGTGCAGGCGTGGCAAAGCACGGGCAAGACTCGCTACGAGGAGATCGCCGGCACCAACCATTTCACCGTGTGCGACCCACTTACTGATCCGCAGGGCGCAATGGTCACGCGCATTGCGGAACTGGCGTCACAGGTCAAGCCGTAGCGGCGCCGACCGCACTCGAATTATTCCGCCGCCTTCTTCAAAATTTCGTCCGGCGTCGACGAGACGACCTCGACATATTTCGGCACGAATTTGTGGCCTTCGATGTATTTAATGAATTCCGGCTTGATCTCGTTGGCCAGGATCTTGCGGATGCGGGCGTGCTCCTCGATGTCGGCCCATTCGGCGATCAGGAAGAAGCGCTGCGGATCCTCGGTGTCGCGGCACAGCACGCCGTCCTTCACCTGCGCCGAAGATTTATGCATCGGATTGCCGTCCGAATAATCGAATTCCTCGAACAGCCGGACGAATTCGCCCTCTTTGCCTTTCATCACGCGAAAATCGTAGATGTGCAGATAGTTGCCTCGGGTGGCGAGCGGTTCCTGCGCCATGAGCGGTCTCCTTGCCGGGTTGAGCTGAGCCTACGCCCGCGCTTGGCACGCCGCAAATCCGTTGCAACACGGGGGCGCTGGGATATGCTCAAAGCACCTGCATGACGCCGTTGTCAGGACGACCGCAATGACGCTGCAATTGTCGAACTTCCCGCACGATTACGTCTGGCCTGACGACGACCTCTCGGTCATTCCCGACTGGGTCTATACCGACCAGGCGATTTACGAGCGCGAAGTCGAGCGCATCTTCCACGGCCACACCTGGAACTATGTGGCGCTCGAAGCGGAGATCGCGAACGCCGGTGATTTCATCCGCTCCAATGTCGGGCCGACCCCGATCGTGGTGACCCGCGCCGCCGACGGTTCGATCCATGCGTTCGAGAACCGCTGCGCGCACCGCGCCTCGGAATTCTGCCGCGAGCTCAGCGGCTCGGCGAACGAATTCATCTGCCCCTATCACCAGTGGACCTACGATCTGCAAGGCAATTTGATCGGCGTGCCGTTCCGCCGCGGCATGGCCGGCAAAGGCGGCATGCCGGCCGATTTCAAGATGCGGGACCATGGACTGCGCAAGCTGAACGTCACGACCCATCGCGGCGTGGTGTTCGCCTCTTACGCCGACGACATGGAATCGTTCCCCGATTATCTCGGGCCCGAAGTGTTGCGCGAGTTCGAGGCGACGTTCGACGGCCGCAAGCTGCGCGTGCTCGGGCACTACCGGCATTCGTTGCCGGGCAACTGGAAGCTTTATCACGAGAACCTCAAGGACCCGTATCACGCCACGCTCTTGCATACCTTCCTCGTCACCTTCGGCCTGCTGGTCGTCGGCAACCGCTCGCTGATGCT